>JAFZVY010000049.1 GCA_017617575.1 Bacteroidaceae bacterium
GCTCGCCCTCAAAGCGCTGCGCATTTGGGTAGTACTTATGAAAGAGATCGTATGTCTTGACTACAGGATCGTTAATGCCAAATAGTCCATAGCATTTCTCACGATCGTCATCTGTAATGTCCTTGAATTGTTGGCGTTCTATTTGGTTATGATGTTGGATGAGTTCTCGCGTAACTTTGAATTCTTTCTGGTTGTCCTTACGGCGATTGAAAAACTTGTGAACACCAGTCTTTAGTCCTGTTCCTGTTGACATATTAAGAGCTGGATTTACACAAATGCGTTTGAAACCTTTCATCTGGTGGGCATACATTCCTCCCATACTTGTACCTATGATGATGTCAGGTTGCTGTTCCTCGCAATATTGCCTTAGGTATGGAAGCGCTTCAAGTGGCTCTATTGGAATGTCTGGTGCAATGATTTCATCATCGGGAAGTATTCTGCGCAGAATCTCAACCGTTCCGCTTGCGCCAGAAGAACCGAATCCGTGGAAATATACTATTTTCATTTGTGTCTTGGGTTTAGAGATTAGTGTTTAGCGTTTAGAGATTGGTGCGGATTACACTGACGATGTTCTTTTTGATACTCTTGTGCTCAAATGCCCGTTGGGTTGCGTGATAGGAATGGGAGTCAGAACCGCTATAGTTGTAATAACCTTCGTTAAGAAGGTATTCTGCCCGTTCTTTTACTTGTTTTCCGTATGCTCCAATTAAAGAAGTTATATTCAACTGGAACTTTACTCCCATTTCCTTGATGTTTTCGTACTTTTCTGCATCCATGTATAGATATCGCTCTGGATGTGCAAGAACAGGTGTGAAGCCTGCTTTCTGCATATCTCTTAGAATACTCTCCATGCCCATTGGAGGCTGAACGTATGAAGTCTCTATGAGCAGTTCGTCTTGATTGTCGCCGTATGGCATGAGGATACCTTGTTCCAACCTCTTTATGAAAAGTCCGTCCATCATATTCTCTGCAGATAGTGCAAGTTTTATTTTGCCTTGATATACAGATTTCAGTTCTTCAAAACGTGTTTCTAGCTTTTCGGGAGTGTTTGGACAATCTTCCATAATATGAGGTGTTAGCCACACTTTCTTCACCCCCATTTGTTCGTACATTGAGAGCATCGCAAGAGACTCTTTAATGGATTGAATACCATCGTCCACACCTGGAAGAATGTGTGAATGACGGTCAGTCCATCCGTCAAATATCCCTGATTGCCGCAGATTGTATTTGCTTGAGAAAGGCCACATAATTTAGAATTCCTTACTGCTATATCCTTCAGAATATCCACTACCATAGTAACCATAGCCACCATATCCGTAGCCATAGCCATAACCATAGCGGTAACCATAACGACGATAGCCATAGCGTGAATTTGCAGTAAGAGTACCATTAAGGATTATACCCATGTTGTTGAAACGCTGATCATCGTAATACTCTTCGATGATAGGTAGGAAATCAAGTTCCATAAGACCTACACGAATGACGAAAAGTGAGATGTCTGCATGTTTCGCAAGAATACTTGTGTCTGCAACAATCTCAACAGGTGGACAGTCGAAGAACACATAGTCGAACTCTTCACGAATCTCGTTGATAAGTTCTGTGAAACGATCATAGCTAATAATCTCTGCAGGGTTTGGAGGTAGAGTTCCTGCAGGAAGTATGAAGAATGTATCTGAACCTTCGCCAGGAATAAGTACATCACGCCAGTTGGAGACGGCTCCGTTGATATAGTCAGAGACTCCTTGGTCGGGTTTACCTACGTAATCAGAAAGAGAACGACGACGAAGGTCAAGGTCTATGGCACATACTTTCTTGCCTTTGAGTGACATACATTTGGCTAGGTTGTAGCTTATGAATGTTTTACCAGAACCAGGATTTGCAGAGGTGGTCATAATAACTTTGATATCCTTGTTCTGACCAATCATAAACTCAACATTTGTACGAAGAACGCGGAATGCTTCATTTATGATGTTACGGCTGCCTTGTTTAACCACGATATGAGCCTTTGACTTTACTCGTTTCTTGCGGTTTACGCTGCTGTTGCGTTTAAGATTCTTGATTTTCTCGGAAACGGTCTTAACGTATGAAGTGCTTTCTTCGTCTGGGAATTCAAGCTGTGGAAGCTCGCCAACAAATGGAATAGAGAGTTTCTCAATATCCTTACGTCCACGAACCTTGGTATTTAAGAATTCGCGTAATACAATGACAATGAATGGGAAACCGAGACCAATTCCAAGAGCTATCATCCATACTTTCTTGTTGTTTGGATATGCCTGCTGACTGGAACCGCTTGAGCGCTGAAGGACACGTGTGTTGTATGCATCGAATGCCTGATTCAGGTTGTTCTGCTCACGAGTTTGTAGGAGATAGGTGTATAGTTGCTCTTTAATCTTGCGACGACGCTCAATCTCTGCGTATTTCTTTGCTTTTGAAGGCGTTTTGTCTATTTCTTGATTGTTACGCTGGTTGTTTGCGTGCAACATCTGAACCTGTGTGTTGAGCATAGCCAGATGTGTGTCAAGCGTTGATATTATACCTTTGCGTAACACCTCCATCTGTTTCATAACATCACCAACCATAGGGTTGGATTCTGAGGATGCAGAAATGAGATTATTACGTTCGAGTACCTTACCATTGTATTCGTTCACTTGTTGCTGAAGTGCTGGATTATTAATCCCTGCACTAAGTGGAAGAGTGTGGTCGTAGTCTTTTGTCTTGTTTATGTAGTTGCGGAAAGATTGAGTGAGTGCAAGCTCATTTTCAAATGACAAACCTTGATCGTCATAATTGTAGGAACGTTGCATATAGCGTTGCCCCTCGTCTGACAGATTGAGAGTGTGGTTTGATATTTGATAGCTACTCATCTCATCCTCAACATCATCAAGTTCTTTCTCCAAAGAAGCAAGACGTGCTTTTATGAACTGGTTCGTGAGGTAGATAATCTGATTCTTGTCTTCTATCCATTGTTTGTTGTAAACAGCAATAAGCGTATTGAGAACAGTGTCTGCACGCTCAATGTTCACGTCGGTTAGAGATAGATCGATGACAGATGATTTTTCATCTGTGTTGGCAACATATAAATTCCTTAGATAATATTGCGTTGCAGCATTTACCGTAGTTTTTATTACAGTTATGTGGTCGTTTGAACGCCATTTGAAAATTTTTGAAGGAATAATTGTTATATATCCAAAAGGCGTTTTAAATGGTTTGTTGAATTCTCCTTTATATTTGAGTCTGCCGTGTCCTGCGCTATGCTCTTTGTCCCATTTCAAGATAATTTCTTTGTCATTTTTGATTTCAACATCAAATTCCGTATTGATTCTGTCAGAAGAAAACTTTGCGACAATAGGAAGACTTGAACCATAGAGCGCTGTATTGCGCAAATGTCCTTGAACTTCATATCTTGTGTCAAGATCCAATTGTTTAACTA
>JAFZVY010000050.1 GCA_017617575.1 Bacteroidaceae bacterium
AAACGCAACAATCGTAGATAAAAATTTCATATCTATACTTACTATATATAAAAAGAGTGTAAATTTACGTGTGCAAAATTAGGGGTATTTTTCCTCATATCATAATAATTATGAAATTATTTATTGTTTTATGGGAAAAAGGACTTAATTTTGTCGGTAAAAGTGAAGAATTGTAAAATGAATAATGATGAATTATACATAAGCCGTTGTATTCAACTTGCCAAGAACGGATGGCAAAACAGTCAACCAAACCCTATGGTAGGTGCTGTAATTGTGTACAATGACACAATCATCGGCGAGGGATATCACGTCAGATGTGGCGAGGGACATGCAGAGGTTAACGCCTGTGCTTCCGTAGCACCAGAAAACGAGCATTTACTGAAAGACTCAACCATATACGTGAGTCTTGAGCCATGCAGTCACTACGGCAAGACGCCTCCTTGTGCCGAGTTGCTTGTTTCCAAAGGTTTCAAGCGTTGCGTTGTTGGATGTCTTGACCCATTCGCACAAGTACAAGGACGAGGCATCAAGCGACTTCGTGATGCAGGAATAGACGTAACCGTAGGAGTGCTCGAAGAGGAATGTAAGGCTCTCAACACCCGTTTCATGACATTTCACGGCAAGCAACGTCCGCTTGTCACCCTCAAGTGGGCACAAAGTGCTGACGGATATATTGACGGACACATATCCACTCCTTACACCCAGATGGTTTGCCACAAGCGTAGGGCTGAGCATCAGGCAATACTCGTTGGTCACAACACATGGTTGACAGACAATCCAAGCCTTGATGTCAGGGTATGGCGAGGCAGAAATCCAAAGATTTACGTTGCCGGCAACCACTTTACGGACAAGGAACGTGCAGATATCGAAGCCCGTGGCGGTAAGGTAGTTTGTGGAGGCGTTGAGGACATTCTCCACACGCTATTTACAGACGGCATCCAGACACTTCTCGTCGAGGGAGGAGCACAACTTCTCCAGTCGTTCATCGACAGTCACCTATGGGATTCCGCCTTTATCGAGGTAGGCGACACACCAATCCAAGGAAAGGTCAAAGCACCATCACTTAACAACGCCACACTCACAGAAAGACAATACCACATGGGTCGCATAATAGAAAAGTTCGTTCCATAATGGGACGAACTTTTTTTAAGTATGTAAGTTCATCGTGCCTTCGCTATGACTCCGCTATGCCTTCGCTATGACTCCGCTATGACTCCGCTATTTAGCAGAGAAATAGCAGACAAATAGCAGAGAATTAGCAGAGACATTACGTAGTTATAGCGGAAGTACAACGTAGTATGTGCAAAAGTAGGACAAAACAAAACTAAGAGTAAAAATACTTTTTTCACAATTTGTAAAGTCAAGAACAAAAAAGAACCCACCTTGTGTAAAGATAGGTTCTTGTAAACTTTCTATTATTATTGTTTTTACTCAGCTTATTCCGTTGGGAACGATTATCAGTCGATTTCCTCATCCGGTATGATTTCACCCTTTGACTTAGGGATAGCAGTTTCCTCTGTGTCAACCACATTGATAGGAACTTGCTTCTTGATACTCTGATCGAGTGAGATAAGTGTTTCGGTAGAGTCAACACCGTGAATACCCTGAATCTTACGGTTCAAGAGATCCATAAGCTGCTCGTTGTCACGCGCAAAAAGTTTTACAAGCATAGTGTAAGGACCAGTAGTGTAATGACACTCCACGATTTCTGGTACTTGTCTTAGCTCCTCTACAACCTGTGCATACATTGAACCCTTCTCAAGCTTGATACCCACGTATGTACATGTCTTGTAACCTAAACTCTTTGGATTAACATGATATCCAGAACCTGTGATTACGTTCATATCAACGAGTCGCTGAACGCGCTGATGGATAGCAGCACGTGACACACCACATACTGCTGCGACATCCTTGAATGGGATTCGTGCGTTGGCAGAGATAATTTCCATTATCTGCTTGTCAAGTTTGTCTATTTTTTCCATTTTTGTTTGGCTAAATTATCAATTTGTAAGCAAAAGTATAAATTTTATTTTATATAACAAACAAAATACGCATTAAAATTACCAAGAGTAATAAAAAATAACAAAATATGCCATAAATAGAAAAAAGGCAGATAACAGTATCTGCCTTTTTTCTTTTAGGTTGGTATGAATGTACATATTTAAGACCCAAGATAGCCTCTACTTGTTAATCTCCAAGAGTTCAACTGTAAAGATAAGAGCTGAGTATGGCTTGATATTATTACCTGCACCATTCTCACCATATCCGAGGTTGTAAGGGATATAGAGTTCCCACTTAGCACCTACAGGCATCATAGTGAGGGCTTCTGTCCATCCCTTGATTACCTGGCTTGGACGGAATGTGTTTGGATCGCCACGCTTGTAAGAGCTGTCGAATACTGTACCATCAATAAGACGACCTTCGTAGTTTACCTTTACGTTATCGTTCTTGCCTGCTCTTGCACTTGACTCATCACCCTTTACGAGGACCTTGTACTGGAGTCCGCTTGGAAGAGTTACGACACCTTCCTTTGTCTTATTCTCCTCAAGGAACTTCTCGCCTGCCCTCTTAAGCTCGCCATACTTCTTCTCGTTAAGCTCAGCCTTACGCTTAGCCATAATCTCGTTGAGAGTATTGCCTGCTACCTCTGGAGTCATGTCTGCACTCTCAAAGAGTGACTCAAGTGCAGCGTTAGCCATAATCTTACGGTCGATTACCTTGCCTTCCTCGCCATCATAGTAATCCTTTGAGAAGCGTGTTACCATCTGGCACAACTGGTTACCTATGTCCCAACCAGCGTTGTAAGCATTCACCTTGCTGTCTGTATCGTCTGCATTAACACGATTAAGAACACCCTCTGCGAAGAGGTTGAGGTATGTAGTGTCAACCTTGAGGTTGTTTACGAGGTGCTGCTTGAGTCCTCTTGAAGTGGCAAGACCGTAGATGTATGCTACTGAGTCGTCTGGAGTGTTGAGGTCAGGAATAACGATAGAAACGACCTTACCGTTCTTCTGTGTCTCAATAAATTCCTTGAGTTCTTTAGCCTGCTTTGCCTTGAACTCCTTAAGCTCCTGTGCCTGCTTTGCCTTGGCTGCCTTTGCTGCAGCCTTAACTGCTGCGATGCTGTCCTTTGCAGAAACCTGTGCGTTGGCAACTGCAGAAGAGAAAGCTATAAGTGAAAGAATTAATGCTTTTTTCATCGATTATTGATTTTTATTAAGTTTCAAAAGTTAACACTCAACTTTTGCTTGTAGTTAAGTTGAAGTTAAAAAGGAGTTATATAGGAAGTTAAAAAGACGTTTGACTGTACGCAAATTAATTCATAAAAACATTCGTATTTTTAACTCCACTTTAACTTCATTTTAACTACGATTTAACTACACACAAGTTAAACGTTAGCTATACTTACAAAACTTGAATTAGTGAAAGTTAAATTGCCATCCAGAGATAATAGCTCCGAATGGCAATTTTGTATTTATGCATTAAGTAAGTGATTACTTAAGTACCTCGATTGTGAATACGAGAGTAGAGAATGGCTTAATCTGTCCCATGTTACGTGAACCATAACCGAGTTCCTGTGGAATAGTTACTTCCCACTTTGAACCAGCTGGCATCAACTTGAGAACCTCACTCCATCCCTGGATTACGCGTGGGTACTTCATATCAACTACGAATGGCTCGTTGTCGCGGTTAGCTGTAGAGTCAAAGATTGTACCATCAATGAGCTTACCCTCATAGAGCACCTTTACCTTGCTTGTATCTGTTGGAAGAGCACCTGTACCCTCTACGAGTACCTTGTACTGCAATTCAGCAACACCATCTTCAGTCTTTACAGAAACAGTCTTAACGCCTTCCTTCTTCTTGTTCTCTGCGAGGTACTTGATACCTGCTGCCTTGTTGTCACCATACTTCTTCTCAAGATTAGCCTGCTGAATTGGCTCAATCATAGCGTTGAACTGTGCCTGCGCCTCCTCAGCTGTGATAGTTGATGTACCCTTGAGACCATCGATGAAACCTGCAAGGAGGTTGTTGATGTTTACAGTCTTAGTAGAGTCACCATCATAGATTTCGTTAGAAAGACCCTTAGCCATATCCTGAATCTGCTTACCTACCTGAAGACCCTTCATGTAAGCCTCCTTCTTAGGGTCAGCCTCATTGATAGCTCCTTCCTTCATACCCTTGATGAAGTCTTCGAGGTATGCAGAATCTACGCCAAGCTGCATAGACATATACTGCTTAAGACCACTTGCATTAGCAACACCAAGGTCGTAAGTCATTGAATCAACGCCTTCCTTAAGGTCAGCCTTGCCACTCTGTGAGCAAGCTGTGAATGCCATGGCAGCAGAAGCAACAGCTGCCATCAAAACGATTTTTCTCATTTTTTTGGTTTGTTATGTTAGTTTTGTTTATAAATTATCTTTCGATAGTAATTGTTTACTCGCAATAACGAGCAAATTTCGGCACAAAGTTAATCATAATATTTAATAGGTAAGGATTTAGAGTGCTAAAAAATGCTAAATAGCTTTTTTACGAGTTTTATTCTTGCTCCTCCAAGCGTTTCTACCACTCCTTTTTCCTCAAGTTCGAAGACAATGGCACTTACAGAACCATAACTAAGACCCGACTCGTTTACGATGAAGTTAATGGATTTGTTGTCAACTCCCTTGAGACATTCCACTACCTTTTGCTCGTCCGGAGTAAGCTCTGGCATCTCATTGGCGAACAACTCCTGTTGAACAGGCTTTGGCGCAACCCACCCCATGCACTTGACAAATTCCTCAGCATTCAACAGTAGTTGCGCCTTGTTGTCGGCTATTATCTGGTTGCAACCAGCACTCTTCTCGTCCGAAGTCCTTCCCGGAAAAGCAAAGACATCACGATTATAGCTATTTGCCAAGTTGGTAGTAACGAGCGAACCGCCATGACTTCCGCTTTCCACCACTATGGTACAGTCACTTATGCCTGCCACTATCCTGTTACGCTTGAGGAAGTTGGATTTTTCAATATTAGTATTATGAATGTACTCCGTGAGCACTCCTCCTTGTGCTATCATCTTACTTGCTGTTTCCCTATGGGCACTTGGGTAAATCTTGTCAAGTCCGTGGGCAACAACACCAACGGTATTCATGCCATTTGCCAAGGCAGCACGATGTGAGTGTACGTCTATTCCGTATGCGAGACCACTGACAATAAGGGCGTCTGGTATAAGTGCTTTCAAGTCTGCCACGAACGACTTGCAAAGGTCTTTTCCATAGTCGCTACAGTTTCTCGTCCCCACCATGCTGATCACCTTATCGACATTAAGGTCTGCATTACCATAGTAGAAGAGAACAACAGGCGCATCGTCACAGTTGGTAAGACGTTGCGGATAGTTGGCATCATTAAGGCATAGAGCCTTTATTTTCTTTTTCTCTATGAACCCCATCTCCGCCTCAGCTATGCGAAAGGCGTTGTCAATATTCTTAAGCGACTCGATAAGGAGCAAGGATGCATCTGGGATAACGTCTTTTATGTTATTCCTATGTTCCATAATTGCCGTTGCCGAGCCAAGCGTGTCGTACAGATACTTGGCTGTTATTACCCCAACATTAGCAATCTGTGTTAGTGCTATGGCATTGAAGATTTCTTGCATGAGTGTATTTCAAGTCTTAAATTTTCAATTTCAAATCTATAATCTATGCCTTCGGAACTATACATGAAGACATAGATTATAAATCATAGATTTGAGATTATTCCCCTTTCATTATTCTTCAAAGAAAGGAGCGAACTTCTCGTTGAGTTCCTCACAATCAGAGAGGCGTCCATTAACGAGACATACGCTATCCACTTCTGCACGGATGCAAAGCTTCTCGTCAGGAAGACGGAAGATGTCCTGAAGGAACTTATACTTTATTCCGTCCTTCTTAATGCGAATCCTTGTCACGTACTCGTCACCGCTCTTGAGTGGAACCTTGAACTGCATGGTGAGACGTGCCACAACTGCATCAGTACCCTTGTCGTGAAGTTCAGCAAAGCTGATATTCTTTGAGAGGAGGAACTCGTGACGTGCGTGTTCGAGGTAATGCTGATAGTTAGCGTTGTTCACAATGCCCTGAAGGTCGCACTCATAATCACGTACCTTATCCTTTAATTCGTAGATATAATTTGCCATAAATATTAAAGTTTTGTGCAAAGATAGGATAAAAAGGAGAATGAGGAATGAAGAATGCAGATTTTTTTCGTAACTTTGCACAATCTTTTATAAGTAACAATCAAGAAAATAAATAAAATATAACGTAAATATACACAATGGATAAACTTAGTTACGCTCTTGGCCTTGGTATTGGCCAGCAGCTTAAGCAGATGGGTCTTAAGGACGTTCTTAAGATTGAGGATTTCTCACAGTCAATAATTGATGTTCTTGCTGATGCACCACTCAAGGTGTCTAACGCAGAGGGACAGAAGATTGTAAATGATTTCTTCCAGAGATTGGAGGATGTTAAGCGTGCTGAGGCAGCAGAGGCTGGCAAGGCAGCAAAGGCAGACGGAGAGAAGTTCCTTGCAGAGAACGCTAAAAAGGCTGGCGTTATCACTACAGCAAGCGGTCTCCAGTATGAGGTTCTTACTGAGGGAACAGGTAAGAAGCCTAAGGCAACAGACAAGGTACGCTGCCACTATGAGGGTCGCCTCATTGACGGTACAGTATTCGATTCATCTTACCAGCGCAACGAGCCAGCAGACTTTGGACTCCAGCAGGTTATCGCTGGTTGGACTGAGGGTGTTCAGCTCATGGCAGAGGGTTCTAAGTATCGTTTCTACATTCCTTACATGCTCGCATACGGCGAAGGTGGTGCAGGTGCTCTCATCCCACCATTCTCAGCTCTCATTTTCGATGTAGAACTTATTAAGGTACTTTAAGCCCCCTTACCCCCGAAGGGGGCAGCCTCCGGTTCATGCCGTTCATGATGCGTCTGCATGTTGAAACAGGAAGCCGAAGGTCATGCATGTCGGGGAATAAACACGTTAATAACATCCACCTCCCTTGGTCCGGATGGCCGCCCCCTTCGGGGGCTGGGGGGCATTAGTATGGAACAGAAAATCATATCAGGAGTACAGGCAGCAGTCAAGGCACTCTATGGTCTTGATGCTGACGCTTCACAGGTTCAGCTTCAGAAGACAAAGGCTGAATTTGAGGGACACCTCACAGTCGTAGTGTTCCCATTTGTCAAGGTAGCACGCAAGTCACCTGAGCAGGTAGGTCAGGAGATAGGTCAGTTTCTCTTGGACAACGCTTCAGATGTTGTTGCCAAGTTCAATGTGGTTAAGGGATTCCTTAACCTCGTCATCAGCGATGCACAGTGGATTCAGCTCCTCAACAACATCAACGCTGACGACAAGTTCGGATTCACTCAGGCAACTGACAAGTCACCACTCGTGATGATTGAGTACAGTTCTCCAAATACAAACAAGCCACTCCACCTCGGTCACGTTCGTAACAACCTCCTTGGTGCTGCCCTCGCACGTATCGTAGAGGCTAACGGTAACAAGGTAGTGAAGACAAACATCGTTAACGACCGTGGTATTCACATCTGTAAGTCTATGCTTGCTTGGCTCAAGTACGGCAATGGTGAGACACCAGAGACTTCAGGCAAGAAGGGTGACCACCTTATCGGTGACTACTACGTGGCATTCGACAAGCACTACAAGGCTGAGTGCGACGAACTTGTAAAGAAGTACGTGGCAGAAGGCATGGGCGAGGACGAGGCCAAGGAAAAGGCTAAACAGGAAGCACCACTCATCAAGGAAGCACACGAGATGCTCGTGAAGTGGGAGAACAACGACCCTGAGGTACGTGCTCTCTGGCGCAAGATGAACGAGTGGGTTTATGCCGGATTTGACGAGACTTACAAGATGATGGGTGTAAGTTTCGACAAGATATACTACGAGTCAGAGACTTACCTTGAGGGCAAGGAGAAGGTGATGGAAGGTCTTGAGAAGGGATTCTTCTATCGTCGTGATGACAACTCCGTATGGGCAGACCTTACTGCTGAAGGACTTGACGAGAAGCTTCTTCTCCGTTCAGACGGAACTTCAGTATATATGACTCAGGATATCGGTACTGCAAAGCTCCGTTTCCAGGACTTCCCTATCGACAAGATGATTTACGTCGTAGGTAATGAGCAGAACTACCACTTCCAGGTACTCTCAATCCTCCTCGACAAGCTTGGCTTCAAGTGGGGTAAGGACCTCGTTCACTTCTCTTACGGAATGGTTGAACTTCCAAACGGTAAGATGAAGTCACGCGAAGGAACAGTTGTTGATGCCGATGATCTCATGGCTGCCATGATAAATGATGCCTACACAGCAAGTGCCGACAAGCTCAAGAAGGCAGAGATGTCAGAGGAAGAGGCACGCGAGGTTGCACGTAAGGTAGGACTTGGAGCTCTCAAGTACTTCATCCTTAAGGTTGACGCACGCAAGAACATGCTCTTCAACCCAGAGGAGTCAATCGACTTCAACGGTAACACAGGTCCATTCATTCAATATACTTACGCTCGTATTCAGAGCATCCTCCGCAAGGCAGCAGAGCAGAACATAGCTATCCCAGCCGTTCTCCCTGCAAACGTGGAGATTTCAGTTAAGGAGACAGAGCTTATCCAGAAGCTCAATGCCTTCACTACAGCTCTCCGTCAGGCTGGTACAGACTATAGCCCATCAGGCATCTGTAACTACTGCTACGAACTTACAAAGGAATTCAACCAGTTCTATCACGACTTCACAATCCTTGGTGAGACAGACGAGAACAAGAAGGTATTCCGTCTCGTTCTTGCACAGGCTGTTGCCAAGGTAGTAAGTCTCGGCATGGGACTTCTCGGCATTGAGATGCCATCAAGAATGTAATGGCAAAACAGAAATTCTATGTAGTATGGGATGGTGTAGAAGATGGTGTCTATACATCCTGGGAAGCATGCCAAGAGGCGGTAAAGGGCTTCTCCAATGCCAAGTACAAGTCATTCAAGACTGAAGCCGAGGCAGAGGAGGCTTTTGCACTTGGCTATGACGCATGGAAAGATATAGAAAAGCAGAAGGAGACCGCTGTGTCTTCTTCTGCTTCTGTTTCTTCATCCGCAACAACGGATGAAGCCGTCACTCCACGTCCACAGGTAAACACATCAGCACTTCCACAAGGCGCAATAAACAATTCCATTGCCGTGGATGCAGCATGTAGTGGTAATCCTGGCAAGATGGAATATCGTGGCGTGTATCTTCGTACTGGTAAGGAGATATTCCATTTCGGTCCCGTCTTTGGCACTAATAATATAGGTGAGTTCCTTGCCATCGTTCACGGGCTTGCTCTTCTCAAGCAGAAGGGACTTGACGACATGCCTATCTATAGCGACAGCGTCAATGCCCAGCTATGGGTACGCAAGAAGAAGTGCAAAACAACCCTTGAGCGCAACGAAAAGACAGAGCAACTCTACCAGATGATTGAACGTGCCGAGACATGGCTCAAGAACAACACCTACCGCAACCCAATCATCAAATGGCCAACCGAGCAATGGGGTGAAATACCTGCCGACTTCGGAAGAAAATAAAGGCAGACCCTCTCCCCTGCCCTCCCCCTCTATTGGGAGGGTGACTAATACAATAGCTTTTTGAAACGATAATTTATAACATTTTCCACAATAAGGTAACATAAAAATGGAGGAGCAAACTGTTTCATTATAGTTGGTTTCCTTCATCCTTCACCATGGAGATGTTACGAACAAGACCTTCGTACTTGGCACGCTTGACAGCAGAACCCTTGAAGAGGGTGCGGTACTGTTCCACAGTCAGCGACTGCCAATCAGATGGACGCATATTGAGGAATTCATCCTTTGGGGTGAATTCCTTTATTTTTGTAGGCTGTGCAAAGCGATTATAAGGGCATGCAAGTTGGCAACGGTCACAACCATATACAAAGGGAGCAGAATGGTCGGCTTCGTCCTTTGCCGTTTCCGACTTATGCGAGAGAATATCGCTGTCAAAGTCGCCTCTGTGCTCAATGGTGAGGTAACTAAGGCACTTGTTGGCATCTATACTATAAGGTGACTCCAACGCTCCCGTAGGACACGCATCCACGCATCGGGTACATGTACCGCAATGCGACTCCATCGGTGAGTCATATTCAAGGTCAATATCCACGATAAGCTCGGCAAGGAAGAAGAACGAACCTGCACGAGGAATGATAAGGTTGGTGTTCTTGCCAATCCAACCAAGTCCTGCCTTCCATGCCCAATAACGGTCAAGCATAGGGACAGTATCGACGCATAGCTTCACGGTCATTGGACTATCCACAAGTGTCTGCACGTATGATGCAAGCTCCTGTAGCTTTGCCTTTATCACATCGTGGTAATCCTGGCCGTAGGCATAATACGCAAACTGGTACTGGTCATCGCCAAGCTTGCGTTCAGGGTAGTAGTTGAGGGCAAGGGATATAATACTCCTTGCCTCTGGCATAAGCAACAGAGGGTTAAGTCTCTTCTCAAGGTTGTTCTGAAGATAAGCCATTGTTGCATTCTTACCTTCCTCCAGCCATCGACGATACTTATTTGCCACAGCCTCATCCACAGGTTCAGCCTTGGCTATGCCACAAGCCGAAAAGCCGAGACGCTTCGCCTCGGACTTAATCTCCCGTGTAATATCTGAAATAACCATGTGCTTTTAATTTTCCGCAAAATTAGGAAAAGTTTCTGAAAAGATAACCATAATAAACATGGAAAACAGCCACAATCGTTTTAACTGTATGCGAGTACATGTATTAACTCACATACAGTTAATACATACACTATTTTTTAGCATAATAAAGCAAACTTTACCAAAAAGAATATAATTTCACATCTATTTTCTTGGTTAGAATATACATTATATCTACCTTTGCGCCGTAAAAACGAATAAGCAACAAAAAACTTTTAACTATGACAAAACGAATTTTCAACGGAGCTATCACACTTATGATAGCAGCTGCTTTTGCAGGATGCAATAGCAAGAATGATGAAACACCAAACGATTCAGACATTCCCTTGACAAACGAAGGAAATGAGAGAAAAGTAATCAATTTGTCCCAACCAGAAAAAGACTTAGTAAAAGGCAGCAATGAATTTGCCTTTGAACTTTTCCGCAAGGTGTCATCTGACAAGAGTGAAATCGTTTCTCCTATCAGTATTACATACGCATTGGGTATGCTCAACAATGGTGCAGCTGGTGAGACGCAGGAACAAATCAACAAGGTACTCGGCTTTGGTGACAAGGGTGCAGACGGCATCAACGCTTTCTGCAAGAAGATGCTGGACGAGGCTCCAAAACTTGACAAACTTACTAAGGTAAGTATTGCAAACACTATCTTCTTGAACAATGGCTACCAGTTGAACGCTAATTTTGTAAGCACGGCAAAGAACTATTATAATGCCACACCTGAGACATGTGACTTCAACGACGGCAAGACACTTGACGTAATCAACAAGTGGGCAAGCGACAATACTAACAACATGATTGAAAAGGTTCTCGAAATAGGCGAATTCAGCCCAAGCGCAGTTAGTTATCTGTTGAATGCAATATACTTCAAGGGAGCATGGAGTGAGGAATACAAATTTGATAAGAACGAGACAACGGAGGAAACATTCCACGGATATAATGGAAACCTAACAGTCCCAATGATGCATCAAAATAAATCAGCCATTTATGGAGAGACAGATGATTGTCAGATATTAAAACTTTCTTTTGGCAATGATGCTTATGCCATTGATTTCTTTTTGCCAAATGAGGGAAAGACAATTAACGATGTGTTAGAGACACTGACTTATGATAAATGGAGAGGTTTTTACACCTTCGATATTCAAAAATACAAAAAAACTGGTGAAGCACAAACAATGTACACCAATGAAGTTGACATAAAGTTGCCACGATTTGAGACTTCATCGAACATTGACCTGAAAGATATAATGTCAGCATTAGGCATGCCAAATGCATTTAAGGCTGACAAGGCAGAATTTCCAAACTTCTGCAATGTTCCAACTTGCATAAGTATGATGAAACAAGGTGCAAGAATCAAACTTGATGAGAAAGGAGCAGAAGCAGCTGCAGTAACAACTACTGGTATGGCAACAACCAGTGCTCATCCTTATGCCACTTTCCATGCCGACCGCCCATTCTTCTATATCATTTACGAGCAGTCAACAAATGCAATCTTCTTTATCGGTCAATATACAGGAAAGTAAAAGCGTTCTCGCCCGACAATAATATCATTCTCGCCCGACAATTCGATTATTGTCGGGCGAGAATTGTTTATATTATAATAGTCAATCCCGATACTAACATGGTTTTATTATCTTCAACAGAGTCGGTTCAAACAAATAAAATGATGGCGACAATAAGGATAAAACGCTCAGGCTTCGCTTATAGTTTGAGTGAGTGTCTTAAAATAACGAGTCTGTTTTCTTAGGCTGTTTGACCGATTATATTAGACTGTCGGAGCAATTTATACGCATCGTTACTATCACTTCATGTACTTTGTCAGAAACAACGATACGCATAAATCATTTAATCTATGCGTATCGTTTAATCAATCTATACGTGTCGTTTTGGATAGTTACAGATTAATAATGGGGGCATACGGAATAGTATCGCACATAGAAACGTGCCCACGGGATAATCTCATAAATATCAAAAGAGGATGTACCACTCGTATGGTACATCCTCTTTTTGATATTATCACGAGCAATCACTTAAGGTGGCGGCTACGCTTGAGGTCTTCGTCAAATATCTTGAATTCGTAGCCGTTGTCACGCAACCATTCGATTGACTGTGGTAGGGCTGTCTTGAGCTTGTCAATACTCTTCAACGAGTCGTGGAAGGTAATGATTGAACCGTTACGTGCGTAACGCTTCACGTTCTCAAAGACATCGTCTGCCGTGAGCAGATTGGAATAGTCACGAGTGACAAGGTCCCACATTATTATAGTATAGTGGCGACGAAGTCGGGCATACTGGAGAGGCTTCATCCATCCGTGAGGAGGACGGAACAGGTTCGACTGGATAAGTCGGTCTGCCTTGTTAGCATTCCATAGATATTGCCAACTCCACACCTTGAGTCCACCGATGTGATTGAAAGTATGATTTCCCAGACGGTGACCGTGCGACTTTATCAGTTCAAGAAGCTCTGGATATTTGTGCACATTGTCGCCCACCATGAAGAACGTGGCTTTGACATTGTACTTGTCCAGTGTCTCTATCAACCAAGGAGTGGATTCTGGTATAGGACCATCATCGAAGGTAAGATAGACTGCCTTCTCCTTTGGGTTCATCCTCCATATCGCACTCGGATAAAGCCAGCGCAGCCATTTACTTGGTTGTTCGATTATCATACTTTATTCTTTATTCGTTGTAATTACTGAGGCATTGCACCTGTTGCTTCACACTTTGAAGCGAAGACATTATATACCTCGCTAATCTTGCCGTCAAGTGCCTTTGCCTTGTTGGCGTATGTCTTGTCACCCTTCTCTGCGATAACCTCAAGAGTCTTGACGATGCTGAAGAGTACACGGAACTCGTGCATACAGTCAGATACGTTAGCTCTGAAGCGGTTGCCAGGAAGTGAGAGATACCAGTTGATGTATTCCCAGCTTCTCTTCTCTACGGCATCCATGATGGCAGCACCCTTCTCGTACTTACCGCAACCGATGTAAGCAGCAGCAAGGTCGAGTGAACCACTATTGGCATTGTGAGGGATGTTGTATGCAGGAATCTCCTTCTCGCACTTGTCGAGAGCCTTGAGTGCCTTGTCATACTGACCACTGGCAACGAGGTTAGAACAGAGTGCAGAGAACCAGCGACGGTGAGTGAAGCACATACGCTCAGTTGTCTCGTCAATGTAGAGGCCTGGCTTGCTCAAGTTACCGTACTGGAACTTGTTCATCATGTTGTCATATACCTTCTCTGTATCAACAGCCGTGTTCATGTATGGGTCGTTGTCCGCAAACGTGAACGGAGTGATGCGCCAAGCGATACCTTCGAGTACGAAGTGACGGTAGAGGTTACCGTAGTTGCTTGCGCCTACAGTTGTTGACATATAGAGAGGACGTGAGAAGTTACTCTGTGCAATCATCTCGAGGAGCATCATGAATCTCTTAGTGATACGTCCCTGACCGGCAAGGCTGATTTCCATAATCTCTGGGATGGAGTCGTTAGGAATCATCATGCCAGACTTGCGAACTGCTGCCTTATCAACATGGAGATAGAGTGTGTCGCTTGGGAGACATGAAGGAAGACTCTTAACCAACTCAGCAAACTCTTCTGGGATATCTTCCTTGAGGACGAACTTCTTGATTGCATTGTTAATCTCGAATGGTTCGTCACCCCAAATCCTACGAGCTTGAGCAGAGTCGTTGGCATAAACCTGCTTTACGAAATCCTCCATAGGGATAGAACCGCTGCCAAGGTTGACAGATGGGTTGACGTCAATCATCTCGTTCTTGCCAGATACATACTGGAGACGCTTCCATGATATAGGGAGTGGGCTTGACTGTCCCTCACCCTCGAATGCTGGACGCTTCATCTGGTCGATGTACCAGTCTGTCTGCAAGTATGAGAGGTTACAAACACGAACGTCTGTACGGTTGCCTTCAGTATCCTCATTGTACCAGAGAGGGAATGTATCATTATCACCGTTAGTGAAGATGACACCGTCATGAGGTACTGTCTGGAGGTAGTTGAGACCGAAGTCACGACAAACGAAACGGTCTGAACGGTCATGGTCATCCCATGTCTGGCTTACCATCTGGAGTGGCACAGCAATGGCAGGAATGAATGCAATCACGCTTGCCACGATGGCAGCCATGCGCTTCTCGAGCTTACCGCCAAGCCACTGGTCGAGCCATGTGTAGAGAGCAGCGATACCAAGACCGCACCACATTGCGAACGCATAGAACGAACCAGCGTAAGCATAGTCACGCTCACGTGGCTGACTTGGTGTCTGGTTGAGGTAAATCACGATGGCAATACCTGTCATGAAGAACAGGAAGAATACCACCCAGAACTGCTGTATTCCCTTCTGTCCACGGCCGAATGCCTGCCAGAAGAATCCGATGAGACCGAGGATGAGTGGGAGACAGTAGAACACGTTGTGTCCCTTGTTCTCCTTCAACTCTGTAGGAAGAAGGCTCTGGTCGCCCAACATGGCGTTATCTATGAATGAGATACCAGTAATCCAGTTACCGTGCTCAAGTTCTCCGAGACCCTGCTTGTCATTCTGACGACCGGCGAAGTTCCACATGAAGTAACGCCAGTACATGAAGTTAAGCTGGTAAGAGAAGAAGAAGCGGAGGTTGTCAACCTGTGTAGGAATCTTGACCTGACGCTTTCCAACCTGTGGGATGTCATAGTCAACAGTTTTGCCTTCCACACCGCCGAGCCACTGCTCATAGTTAGCCTTGTGGTCGTCGCTATAGATACGTGGGAAGAGCATGCACTGGTTGAATGGATATACGAGGTCTATCTTGTCGCGAACCTTCTCGTATCTGTCTGGCTCGTTCTCTGTAGCCTTCTCCACACGCTGATATACAGGTGCGCCCTTCTTTGTCTCATACACGAGGTCACCGTCACCATTTACGATTACGTTTGGTGAAGAAGCGTATGTCTGTCCCCAGAAGAGAGGACGGTCACCATACTGCTCACGGCCGAGGTACTCACCGAGTGTGAACACATCCTCAGGAGAGTTCTGGTCCATAGGTGGGTTGGCAGTAGAACGGATGACGATAACGGCATACGAAGAATAACCTACTGTCATGAGAGTCATGCAGAGGATGCAAGTGTTGAGGATGCGTGGAGTCACCTCCTTAACCTTGAAGATTACGAATGCAATGGCAGCAAGTACCACGATACCGATGATGACACAAGCCACACCGTGTCCGTAGAAAGGAATACCGAGCATACCTGTGCTGAGGAGCAACGCTACATTCATCTGTACCTTGCTCTTTGCCTGTACGGTAACATAGAGTGACCATACGAGACAAGCCACGAGGAGTACGAGGTAGATGTAGAGACCTGTATTGAATGCCATGCCGAGAGTGTTCACGAAGAGAAGCTCAAACCATCCGCCAATCTTCACGATACCCGGAACAACACCGTAGAGCACGGCAGCAACGATGACTCCTGAGAGTGCGAGAACTGCCAATGAGCCCTTACCTGTAGGGTTCTTGCTCATCTTGTAGTAATAAACAAGCACGATGGCTGGGATACAGAGTAGGTTAAGCAAGTGTACACCAATACTGAGACCTACGAGGTATGCGATGAACACAAGCCAGCGGTCAGAGCATGGGTCTTCTGCATTGTCCTCCCACTTGAGGATAAGCCAGAACACGAGAGCCGTGAAGAAGCTTGAGAATGCGTACACCTCGCCCTCAACAGCTGAGAACCAGAATGTGTCGCTCCATGTGTAGATAAGAGCTCCGGCAACACCAGAAGCCATGATGGCGATGAGCTTGCCAGTAGATACTTCCTCGTCATCTTCACAGAGAAGCTTCTTTGCGAGGTGAGTGACACTCCAGAAGAGGAACAGGATACATCCTGCCGAGAGGAGTGCAGACATGGTGTTCACCATCTTGGCAATCTGTGTAGGATCGCTTGCAAATTGGCTGAAGAAGTTTCCGAGGAGCATGAAGAATGGTGCGCCAGGTGGGTGTCCTACTTCGAGCTTAGCTGCCGTAGAGATAAACTCAGGACAATCCCAGAAACTTGCGGTTGGTTCAATTGTTGAGCAGTATGTGAAAGCTGCCACAGCAAAGATGACCCAACCTAAAAGGTTGTTTACAATCTTGTAAGTTTTCATTGGGTTTTGTATTTAATTTTTAATTTTATTATTCGTTTTTTTTAGAGGCTCTATATTATCTAGAAATTCTAGACTATATAGAACAGCTAGAAGCTATAGAATATATAGGCTTTCCCGCCTCCGTCTAAACGCAAAAAAGCGGTTTGTCAAAGCCTAAAGCCCTAACAAACCACAAATATACGACTTTATTTACTTCTTTCTGCGTGATTTACCCTTTTTTCCTTTTCCCTTTGCTTTTTTAGCATCAGAATACTCAAAATTCTTGAAGAATGGCATACTCTCGGTAGCATCGTCAGTAAGTTTCTTCACAAACTCGTAGTCGAGCTGCTTTCTGTAAAGATTGGCTGAAGCCACCTTGATACGGATAGGATCACCAAGGGTGAATGTGTGATGAGTCTTGCGACCTACGAGACGGTAGTTTCTGTCATCATAGTCGAACGCCTCGTCTCCGAGGAAACGAACGGCAATGAGTCCTTCGCACTTGTTCTCGTCTATCTCTGCATATATTCCGAACTCTGTCACACCGCTAATCTTGGCATCGAACTCCTGACCAATCTTGTCAGCCATGAACTCCACCTGCTTATACTTGATGCTTGCACGTTCAGCAGCTGCAGCAAGCTGTTCCATGCTACTGCTGTGCTCACACAATGCTTCGTACTTCTTTTGGCTTGCGCTCTTGCCACCTGCCTCATAACGAGTGAGGAGACGGTGAACCATCGTATCAGGATAACGACGGATAGGCGAAGTGAAGTGTGTGTAGTAGTCGAAGGCAAGACCATAGTGACCAATGTTGTCAGTTGAGTAGCGAGCCTTTGACATGGCACGGAGACTGAGGTTCTCAATGAGGTTCTCTGCCCTTCCGCCTTTAGTGTCTGCTATGAACTTGTTAAGGCTTGATGCCACGTCAGTCTTTGAACCCTCCGTACGGAGCACATATCCCATGCGTGAGGCGAGCTTGGCGAGGTTGTCAAGCTTTGTTGGATCTGGCACGTCGTGAATACGGTAAGGAAGAACCTTTGCCACTCCTCCCTTCTTCACCTTGCCCACGCTCTCTGCCACGATACGGTTGGCAAGGAGCATGTACTCCTCCACGAGCTTGTTGGCATCCTTGGCACGCTTGAAATATACGCTGAGAGGCTTACCCTTCTCGTCTATCTCGAAGCGAACCTCCTCACGGTCAAAGTTGATGGCACCCTTCTTGAAGCGTGCATCCCTCAACTTCTTTGCAAGGCGGTTGAGCGTGATAAGTTCCTCTGCGTATGTCTCGGCATCAGGCTGTACGGTGTCCTTCGTAACCTCCTGTGCCGGTATTGGCTCGGTAGGCTTGATTCGTCCTGCCGCAATGTCCTCACACTCTGTTGCCTCGTTATGATTCTCAAGTAATGCCTGTACCTCCTCGTATGTGAATCGACGGTTACTCTTGATGACGGTATGCTTGATGCGATAGTTCAGCACCTCTGCCTCGTCGTTGAGTTCAAAGATGGCTGAGTATGTCAGTTTCTCCTCGTCAGGACGAAGTGAACAGATGAAGTTACAGAGACGCTCTGGGAGCATCGGTATGGTGCGGTCAACGAGATAGATGGAAGTGGCACGCTTCTGTGCCTCCTGGTCTATGATGCTGCCCTCAAGCACGTAGTGGCTCACATCGGCAATGTGTACACCCACTTCCCACACACCGTCTTTTATCTTCTTGATGGATATGGCATCGTCAAAGTCCTTCGCATCGCGAGGGTCAATGGTGAATGTGAGTGTGTCACGGAAGTCCTCACGCTTGGCAATCTCCTCTGGAGTGATGCCCGGGTCAATGGCGTCGGCAGCCTTTTCCACCTCTGCTGGGTAGGAATAAGGGAGACCGTACTCCGCAAGTATGGCGTGCATCTCGGTGTTGTTGTCACCGCTCTTGCCAAGCACTTCTATAATCTCACCTATCGGGTTACGCGCATCCAGTGGCCAGTCCTTCACACGCACTGCCACCTTCTCACCATTCTTGCCACCCTTGAGACCGTCAAGAGGGATGGTGATGTCACGCAGCATACTTGCACTTGGGGTAAGGAGATAAGCCTTGTTTGGCTGTATGTCGAGTGTACCCACCCACACCTTGTCGCTTCGCTTGATGATTTCAGTTACAGTACCATGCAACTTGCTGCTGCCACGCTTCTTGGCAAGAAGCGTAACCCTCACCCTGTCGCCAGGGAGGGCGTGAAGCGTATCCTCGTCATACACGGACACGCCCTGACCATCGTCAGTGTCCACGAAGTTACGGCCACCTGCAGTACGGCTGAATATGCCCTCTGCCGTATGTGCCTTGCCGTTATATATGAACTCACCCTCATCGTTGCGAGCTATGAAACCTTGGTCGAGCAAGTCGTTGAGCACGTCAACGCATAGCATCTTCAGGGGGTGACTTGTAAGTCCAAGTGCGCTGAAGAATTTCTTCAGGGTATAAGTCTCACCCGCGTTCTTGGTGAGGTAAGCCGTTACCATTCCCTGAAGGTCCTTCTTGTTGATGTTTGACTTTGTCAGTCCTCTTTTCTTTCCCATATCTATTTTTTCGTCTTTAATCTCAAATCCCGAAACCACGCTTTCCGTCGATGGCAGACACCATGTTCGGACGGCATGAATTTAGGTTGTTCATTTAAGATTTCTCTAATTTTTGCATAAAAATACGAGTTTTTTCTGACACTGTATGTTATCTTCACCATAAAACGTTGAAAAATGAGTATTTTATGCTACCTTTGCGCCAAAAAGTAACTAATAATGAATATACTGATAACAGGTGCAAGTGGTTTCATCGGCAGTTTCCTCTGCGAAGAAGCACTTAACCGAAACATGAATGTGTGGGCAGGTATGCGCACCCATTCAAGCAAGAAATACCTTCAGGACGAGCGACTCAATTTCATCACTCTCGACCTCTCCAACCCAGACACGCTTGCTGCCCAGCTGAGCGACTTCAAGGCTGAGCATGGCAAGTGGGACATCATCATCCACGCTGGAGGTGCTACCAAGTGCCTTCACAAGGAGGATTTCTACAAGCATAACTACGACTGCACTCGCAATCTTGTCAACACACTCAAGAACCTTGACATGCTCCCACAGCAGTTCCTGTACGTGAGCAGTCTCAGCGTTCTTGGCCCTCGTCGTGAGAACATGGTTGCAAGGCACGCCATCAGCATACCTGCTGGCATAAAGGCAGACAAGTCCTTCGTTGACACCTACACCATCAAGGAATCCGTGTATGAGCCTATGCTCGCCACCGACACACCTACGCCTAACACGGCATACGGCGAGAGCAAGGTGAAGAGCGAGAACTTCCTCAGGGAGAGCGGCATCAACTACACCATCTTCCGCCCTACAGGCGTGTACGGTCCACGTGAGAAGGACTATTTCCTCATGGCACAGAGCATCAAGCAGCACTTCGACTCAGCCGTAGGCTTCAAGCCACAGGAGATAACATTCGTATATGTGCGCGACCTCGTGAACGCCATCCTCGCAGCCATCGGCAAGGACGTGAACGGCAAGACATACAGCGTGAGCGACGGCTATGTATATAACAGCCGTGCATTCAGCGACCTCCTCCAGAAGGAGATGGGAGTCAAGTGCGTGCTTCACGTCAAGTTCCCACTCTGGTTCCTCCGCACTGTCTGCGCCGTGTCCGACATGATGACTCAGATTACAGGCAAGATGAGCGCACTCAACAATGACAAGTACAACATACTCAGCCAGCGCAACTGGCAGTGCGACATCACCCCTCTCCAGCAGGACCTCGGTTTCACTCCCGAATGGAACCTTGAGCGCGGAGTCAAGGAAGCCATCGCATGGTACAAGGCAAACGGATGGCTGAAGTAATTCATAATTCTTAATTCATAATTCTTAATTAGGGCTAAGTCCCTACTATCTATAACCTCATTCATAATTCATAATTGAGCCAAGTTGATACTGGGCGCAAATCCGCCTGTCAGTTAGGTATCATCTATCATCTCAATTATGAATTATGAATTTTGAATTATGAATTAAGATTAGCTTGCTACTAAGCGCAAGGCTGACTGTCAATTATGAATTATGAATTTTGAATTATGAATTAAGTTAATTTCCTATGAACTATCTAAAAGACTTACTACTGAAAAGATACGAACCAGGGTTATTGAGCCTTGAGTGGATTACAGTCCTCTACGTCATCTACACCACGATACTCGTACTCTTCTACTGGAACGGCCTCAACGACCCAGCATCCATGCTCGGCATCCGCGCAGGAGTCCTTGTCGGATTCGGCATCATATACGCCCTCTACAAGTGCTTCCCTTACAGGCTCTTCCGCGTGGCACGTATCGTACCGCCAATGCTCCTGCTCATCGTGTGGTATCCAGAGAACTACGACTTCTGTAGTCAGCTGCCATACCTCGACCATATCTTCGCAGGCATCGACCACAGCATCTTCGGCTATCAGCCTGCACTTCAGTTCAGCAAGGCGGTCAGCTCCGCATTCTGGTGCGAGGCATTCAACCTTGGCTACTACGCCTACTACTACATGATGGCAGCCACCATGCTGTTCTATCATATCTGCCGCTACGACAAGGCAGACAAGGCAGGCTTCATCTTCCTCGGATCATTCTTCACCTTCTATGTCATCTACCAGTTCCTGCCAGTAGCAGGACCACAGTATTACTTCAAGGCAGTAGGCGAGGAAGCAGCCACACTCGGCATATTCCCAGAGGTGGGCAACTACTTCCGCACCAACGTGGAGTGCATACCTCTCGACGTGCGCGGCATCTTCAGCAGCCTTGTGCTCTCCGCACAGGAAGCAGGCGAATGTCCTACCGCAGCATTCCCAAGCAGCCACGTAGGCATGAGTACGGTAACCATGATACTTGCATACCGCTCAGGCAACAAACCACTGTTCTACATCATGTTGCCGCTCTACCTCCTCCTCTGCTGTGCCACGGTATATATCAAGGCGCACTACTTCATCGACTCCATCGTCGGCTTCTTCTACGCCTGCACCATCTACTGGGTGATGTACAAGGTGTATGATATGAAGCAAAACTGAACTTGACCCCCTCCCTTGCCCTCCCCCTTCCAAGGGGAGGGAAAAGATAGTCAATCGTCCAGAAAGGTAATCACGAAGTAATACTCTGTGAATGAATAATCCGCGAACAGACATACCAACTCCCCGTCCTGAAAGGCGAATGAGGGCGAAGAAGAGAGACTTAATGTCTCTCTGTCCCGAAATGAGGGGAGAGCAGTGCCCTGCGCGACGGAGGGACGGGAAGGGGGAAGGTCCTCTCTCCCGCCATCGCCAAATCCTCCGCATCGCCTTACCAAGCATAGTATCGAACATCACGGTACCCTTGCTTGGCCTCATTGACGTGGCGATAACAGGACACCTCGGCTCGGAGACCTACATAGGTGCGATAGCCGTGGGAGGTATGCTCTTCAACATCATCTACTGGATGTTTGCCTTCCTACGCATGGGAACAAGCGGAATGACATCACAGGCACTCGGCAGACGCGACCTGCACGAGACGATGCGCCTGCTCATACGCTCCGTAGGCATAGCACTCTTCATCTCCGTCATACTCATTGCCGTGCAATACCCAGTGAGGGAGGTGGCACTCAGCATCATATCGCCGTCGCCCGACGTGGCGTCACTCGCAAGGACATACTTCAATATCTGCATCTACGGAGCACCGGCATCGCTCTGCCTCTTTGCCCTCAACGGATGGTTCATCGGTATGCAGAACTCACGCATACCAATGGTCATGGCGATAGCGCAGAACATCTGCAACATCATCCTAAGCCTCATCCTCGTCCTCGTCATGGGCATGAAGGTGGAAGGCGTGGCACTCGGCACGGTCATAGCCCAGTACCTCGGACTTGCCACGGCACTCGTGGCACTCTACAAGGTATATATCACACGCCTGCGCAGGTACATGCCACACGGCTTCGTCCGCTGCCTTCTCCCAGCGTCAAGCGATATATGGAACAAGGCAGACATCATGCGATTCCTCAATGTCAATCGTGACATCTTCTTCCGCACCTGCTGTCTCGTGGCGGTACACTTCGCATTCATCGCAGCAGGGGCAAAGCAGGGCGACACCGAGCTGGCAGTCAATACCATGCTTATGCAGCTGTTCACCCTCTACTCCTACATCATGGACGGCTTTGCCGCGGCAGGCGAGGCGATAGCAGGCAAGGCGATAGGCAACCGCAACAGCATCATCTACCACGATGTCGTCCGACGTCTGTTCCTGTGGGGCATCATCATGGTAGCCCTCTTCACACTCCTGTACTCCCTCTTTGCCTATCCGTTCTTCACGCTCCTGACCGACGATGCCCATGTCATTCGCACAGCCGGGGAATACCACCTCTGGACGCTCCTCATCCCTATTTGCGGCATGGCAGCCTTCATATGGGACGGCATCTATATCGGTGCAACAGCCACGCGTCAGATGCTCATATCCATGACTGTCGGAGTCATTGTCTTCTTCATCCTCTACCACACACTCATCCCACACCTTGGCAACCACGGACTGTGGATTGCCTTCATCACCTACCTCGCCACACGAGGCATCGTGCAAACACTACTTCGCAACAAGATTGTGAAGTGGGAGTAAACATGCATCCTCTTTACTTCATCGCCACATACACCAGCGAAGAACCACGTCCCACGGTCGTTATGCCAGTAATGGAAGGTGACTCTGCAAACTGTCTCAGTTCCTGCGAGGCAGCAGTCTTCTTCAGTCCCGTAATGTTCATGTATTCATTTATGCGCATCAACTGATGCTTGGCAATGAAAGCACGCGCCATGTCCAGTCGCTGCTCCTTCGTAAACTTACACTTGGTAAGCCTACAAGTACCGCCACGCTCAAAACGACACTTCCTGTTCAGTTCCTTTACAATCTTCTTGTCAGCAGCAAAAAGCACGTTCCTCACCTTTATGCTTGCGGCATTCCTCTTCTCGCCACCGTCAAGCTTCTCCACTTCCTTGTCGTCCTTCACACCGATGGAAAGGCTGAAACGACCGAGTCCGTCAATACTCACGCTATACCCCTGTCGCAGCAACTCGACAATGGACTCCTTCATCCTCGTAAGAACCATCTCAATGTGTGCCTTCGACATACCGCACAGACTCATCTGTTCTATCAGTTCGTCTTGCGACATATTGCCAATCGTATCGACCTTATAGTAGCACTGCTGCTTGACCATATCGTTCACACGAGGCATCTCCTGTTTGATAAACCTTATCATAAGCCTAAGTGTTTTATTAGCATTATACTATCTGTTTTTCTTTATACCCACTAACAAAAGTTACGGATTGCACTACAAAAAGTTTCCGCATGCACTACAGAAAGTTCCGTTTCCAACTAAGAAAAGATATCCGTATATTTCCGAATCGTTATTTGAAAGTTCCGAACGATGCGCCGAAAGTGCAGAATAACCATTCGGAAATTCCGAATAACCATTCAAAATTGCAAGAACAACTAATCATAATACTCTCCGGAACTTTTCATAATACTCTCCGAAACTTTTCATAATACTCTCCGGAACTTTTCATAATGGCATTTAGAACTTTTATCAGTTGCAAAAATAAGTTTTTATAGTATAACCTACAAATAAAAAGGAGGCTAATTCGCCTCCTTTGCATATATTAACGTAAATGTATGTAGAGGCTAAATATTGTAACTTTATTTTAAAACGTGGTGCGAAATAACCTGTGTTTCATAGAAAATAAGTAACTTTGTGCCATAAATATAAATGTAATTATGCCAAAAGTTAAATTTGTCGACTTGTTTGCTGGTATTGGTGGCATTAGAAAAGGATTTGAAATGGCTTTTCAACGTTACGGTTATGAAACCGAATGCGTTATGACATCAGAGATAAAACCTCATGCATATAAGGTTTTGACTGCAAATCATCCTGAAGAAGAAATACGTGGAGATATAACAAAAATACAAGCGGATTCCATTCCTGATTTTGATATTTTGTTAGGTGGCTTTCCTTGTCAAGCGTTTTCTTCGGCAGGACGTCGCCTTGGTTTCCAAGATACACGTGGTACATTGTTCTTTGAGGTAGAACGTATTCTTAGGGAAAAACATCCTTTTGGTTTCATTCTTGAAAATGTTGAAGGATTGGTAAATCATGACAAAGAAAACCCTAAAGATCGTATTGGTAGAACGCTTACCGTTATTCTGAACAATCTTGAGGCTTTGGGGTATCATGTAACTTGGAAGGTGCTTAACTCAAGAAAATTTGGACTTGCGCAAGAACGTAAAAGAATATATATAGTTGGCACGAATGTGGAAAATGTTTCTCTTGATGATTTCGTTGAACGTCGTACGGTGTTGGCGGATATTCTTGAACATGGTCTTCCTACGGTGGATACTAATTTTACTCGTTTGTTGTTTGCACATTTTAGCCCAGAGCAACTTTACGGGAAAAGTATTAAAGATAAACGTGGTGGTAATGATAATATTCATAGCTGGGATATTGAAATCAAAGGATCTGTAAGTGCTGAACAAAAAAAACTTCTTAATATGATGTCTCATGAGAGGCGTAAGAAGAAGTGGGCTGTTATTCATGGTATAAAATGGATGGATGGAATGCCTCTCACAATAGAAATGATACGTGAGTTTTATCAACATGAAAATCTTCAGGCCATGCTTGATGATCTTGTTCATAAGGGCTATCTTAAAAAAGAATATCCTAAAGCTCTTGTTAAGGAATATACAATATTTGGAGAGCGTGAAGTCCGTCGTCAAGACACGAGTAAAACGCCAGGATATAATATTGTTGCAGGTAAATTGAGTTTTGAAATAAACAAGATACTTAATCCACAGGATATAGCTCCAACACTTGTCGCTATGGATATGAAGAAAGTCTTTGTTGTTGATGGTGCTGGGGTTCGCCCACTGTCTTTACGTGAAGGCCTGCGACTTTTTGGCTATCCAGACGATTTCAAGTTTCCTGTAAACCAAGATGAAGGTTACGATTTACTTGGCAATACGGTTGCAGTTCCTGTTGTGGCAGCTGTAGCTGAAAGATTGGCAGAGGTATATAATAATCATAATTAGTATTTCTATGTTTTTTTTCTTCTTTGATGATATGAGTGCTGCGGACAAACTTTACAAAGCCCTGCAAGACGATTTCGGTTTTGAGGGTGCAACAGGGTCTATTAAGTTCAATCTTAATGACTATGAAATAACTGTTGAGCAGAATAATGTAGTTGGCAATATTCTTGAGGAGTGGCTTGATAAGTGGATGACAAGTAAGGGCATTGTACATGTTCATAACGAAAAGCAGTCGTCACCTGATTTTTGGCTTAATCCTGATGACTTAAATTCCGATTGGCTCGAAGTGAAATCTTTTACTGGTAGCCCGAATTTTGATGTCGCTGCATTTCGTAGTTTTATAAATCTTATTGTGGAAAAACCTTGGAAACTTCATTCTAAACACTTGCTTATTAAATATAAAAGTGACAATGGTATTGTAACAATTGAAAGGCTTTGGCTAAAGAACTTATGGGAAATATGTGGTACAAGTAGCGTCTGGCCTGTAAAGGTGCAATACAAGAACAAAGTTATTGTGAATTTACGTCCTTCGACTTGGTATTCGGATAATGTAGGATTTCCTTCTTTTGACTGTCTTGAAGATTTTCTTGCAGCTTTGGAGGAAACGATATATAGGTATCATGATACTCGTAGCACCATTGCAGAGCATTGGAGCGAGCGCTTGTGTAAGAGCTACAAAGCACATTATGGGAAGGATTTGATTCTTCCGCGTTGGAATGATATTAAGCATAAGTATGTTAAGGAAGACTAAATACAAATAAAGCTTGTTGTATAAAAAGTTGCTCGTCAAAGATTATCTTGAAGGGCAACAATTTTTTTGTAGAGGTTCTGTAAATTCAATTCGTTGCATAACATGGTGGAGGAGTTCTGCAAGCTCGGCATTAGCAAAGCCCACGGACAAACAGTAATTGTCAGTGGGCTTTTTATTTGGTTCTACAAGATTTTGTGTGGGTCGGGAACTAAAGCCAAAGGCTTGGCTGTTACCTTGGCAGACGTACAAGGCTTGAAACACTCATAAATAGAAGGGGTAACGGATGTTTGTAATAACATCGTCAGCTTAGCCGCTTTGTTAAATCTTCTTTACCCACACACTTTCTAGCAGAACCTTTTATTTTCTAAATATGCCATATAAAAAGCCCCCAAAAACCACTTATTCCGTTTTTCTTACCCCAATTTTTACCACTTATTCCATTTTTTGAGGGGTAAAACAACCACTTATTCCATTTTTTCAAGGTACTTTTCACCCACTTATTCCAAAATTATTCTTGTATACAACATTAAATAAGGAAATAGCGCATACATATAAGAATACTAAAAGAGACCGCAAAGGTGAGTTTTGTGGTCTCTGTGTTTTCTGTGTTGGATAACACAGAAAAGGGTTAGTAGCAGAGTTCAAGACCCCTGACCACTAACCCAAGAGAATAATCTTTCGTTAACTATCTTTTATCTAACTATTACCTTCTTTCCGTTCTTGATGTAGATACCCTTTGATGGGTTTGTCACCTTGCGACCTGAGAGGTCGAAGATAACATCACTCTTTGGTGCTTCCTCAACATCGGTGATGGCTGTGGCTTCTGACTCTACGTCCGTGATACGAGGATTAATCCTACTGCCTGAGTTCTGGCTAATCTTGATGTGACCTATGACGACCTCATCCCAGAAGCCTGCATCGCCGTTGGCATTAGCAACAGGTGTCCAGCGCAAGCGGTAGTTGCCCACCGTGTTCACACGGAATGATACCGTTCCCTGTGGTGCATTGGCTGTTGAAACAGATGTGTTCTTGTTGAGGTTGAGTGAACAGTATGTAATGCTGCTTCCGAGTACGTTGCCTGACTCGTCGAGCACATCACACTTGACATAAGGATTACCTGACCATGCGGCACAGTTGTAACTGAGAGTGTAAGTGCCAGGTAGGAATCGGAGACCGTATCCCCAGCGTGAACCGAACTCAGCATAGTTGTCATCAAGTGATGTGGATGTGCTGCGAATGTAGAGACCATAGTTGAACTGTCCTCCTGCTGGGAAGTTGAAGATACGTGGACCGCTACCTGCATCGCCACTCTCCACGAGGTTGCCACCGTCAAGTATCTTCCATCCTGGGTTCACGTAGTTTGCCTTTGCAAAGACGAGCGGATTGTCCATATAGCGGAGGTTCACGTTACCTACGATAGCCTCCACCCACGTACCGGAAGCTCCGTTGGCATCAGCACAAGGTGTGAAGCGTAGCCTATAGTTTCCCTTATTGAAAACATAGAAGCTCAAGTAGCCAAGTGACGAGCCACTCGTTGAAGCCGCAGTATTCTTGTTGACGTTCTTGGTACACTCGACGATTGTGCTTGCTATTACGTTGCCATTTGGTGTGAACACCTCAGCCTTCACGTAAGGAGTACCAGCCCATGCCACTGCATTGAACGTGAGGCAGTAGTTGCCGTACGCATTGAGTGCCAACTCATGACCTGACGTGCTGCCGTACTCGATATAGCCAGGCTTCGTGGCATCAGCTTGACGCACATAGAATCCGTAGTTGAAATCACCACCACCTGTGAACTGCATAACGCGTGGACCTGAACTTGCACTTCCTGAAGCAGGGTACTCACCAGCATCGTTGCAAGCCCAGCCGTCTGGACGAACTCCGCCCTGTGTCCATGCTGGGATGAGTGATGAAGAGAGGTCGGTAGGTGTGCTTGGTGTTGGCTCAGTATTAGTTTGACCGGACTGTCCTCCGTTATTGGAACCTGAACCGCTTCCTGACGCATGAGCGTAGTCCTTCTGTGCCCAGAGAGAGTACCAGTACATACAGGCAGCACCGCATGCCTCCCACATATTATTGAAAGCACCAACTACCTTACCGCTGTTGAGGTAAGTGTTTACGTCGATGTAGCAGTCAGTACCTGAAAGTGTCATTGAGATATTGTCAAAGTGGTCAAGCACAGCCTTGTAAGCATATCCCCACTTAGTAGTGTTGGCAGTCGCCCATGTACCGTAGTTACCCACGACCCAGTTGCCATGCTCATCGTAGTGTCCCTGTCCCGGTTTCTCAGGACTCCAGTCAACCTCTGTGATGACGATAGGCTTGGAAGTGACCACTGGAACGGACTCACGGAACGAGTTGATAGCTGTAGTGTGGTTGTAGCTCGTATTGCTCGTGTTGTACCATCCCGGGTAATCATGCACCGCATAACCATAGTTGTTGTCACTCACTGGATAGTTGGCATAGTCCCTGTAGTTGGACTGCCAACCAGTTCCCGGAACAAGTATGATGCCGGTGTATCCATTAGCGCGAATAACATCGATGACTGGTTGGAAGTAATCTCGCATTGCAGTAGCACTCGCCTGTCCATACCTATTATATATATGCACAGGTTCGTTTGCAAGTTCAAGCATCACCACGCCTGCGTTCTGCTTGACGTTAGTATTGCGTGAGACGATGTTCCACACTGTCTTCAGGTAGTTCTGATACTCATCTCCCACGCGAAGGTTCTGAGGACACACGCCCGGTGGACGCATGATGACGTACATTCCGTGGTTGAGAGCCTTCTGGGCGATAGGCCAGAACACGGTCTGCATATACTTCTCAAGACGGGAGCTACTGAAACGGCTGATGTTTGCCTCACCAGTCTCCGAACCCGTTGACTGCTTGTTTGGGTCATTCGTCCAACAAGGGTCGAGGTGGAGACGGAACAAGTTACAGTAAGCACCCTGTCTCGTGTCAGTGATAGCAGTAAATATCTTCTCGAAATAGTTGAGACATCCACTTATGGCACCATCGTTGGCAGAATATCCCCATCTCCAGCTGTTGAAGTAAGGATTAGGAGTGTCCATGACACCGTGAAGCACGACCTTGTTGCCGTATGGGTCATTAAACTGGTTGCCATTAACATGTAGCGGCTGAACAACGCCAAACTGTGCGAAAGCACTAAGAGGCAAGGTTAGTAGCAGAGTTACTGTTTTCCAAAAATTTTTCATAATTCTTTTTAATCGTTATTGATTCCCATTCATATTTCACGAACATTTACGGGATGTAGGTGTCAAATATAGGATAGGAACGATTTGGTTTAACTTTAGGTTTTGTTGATCAACGTGGCAAATATCCATATTTTCCCTCACATCACGTTTCAGTCCACGTCACAAATGTTTTTCACTATGTTACAAAGGTTATCGTTTCGCCAACATATCCATGTTTTGATATTTAGTATAAACAAAAACGAGAGGGTGAACGTGGCGTCACCCTCTCGTTAAAAAAGCGAAATTTCTTTTAAAGCGAACTTTACTCCTTGCCATTCACGATGGCACAGACGCAGGAGTCGCTCCATACGTTTTCGGCTGTTTCAATCATGTCGATGATGGTGAAGATAGGAAGGATGATTCCCATTATGCCAATAGGGGCACCGATGCCTGCCATGAGGGAGAGGGTGAGGAAGTAACAGCCCATAGGCACTCCTGCATTACCTACGGCGGAGATGACGGCGATGAAGAGCCATAGCAACATGGTGTGGAGGTCTATGACCGTGCCTCCGTTCTGCATCACGAAGAGGGAGGTGACGAGGATAAAGGCTGCACATCCGTTCATGTTGATGGTAGTGCATATAGGGAGTACGAAACGTGCCACCTGTGGCTTTACATTCAGGCGGTTCTCTGCTGACTGCATGGTGATAGGGAGTGTGGCTGCCGAACTCTTGGTAAAGAGTGCCATAAGCACGGCTGGCGACATTGCCTTGAGCACCTTGAGTGGGTTGAGCCTGTTGCCAAGAAGGAACAAGGGCAACACTACGAAGAACTGTATGAGGTTGCCTCCAAGGATGACGGCCACGTACTTGCCTAAAGAGCCTACTATGACTCCTGCCTCTACCTGTGCCGACAGCTGGGCTGCAAATGCCACGATACCAAGAGGCAATGCCCAGATAAGTGCCTTGATGAGTGCAAACAGCAGTTCCTGCAAGCCAAAGATTACCTTGGTGAGTGCCTGTATGTTCTCACTCTTAGGGATGAATGCCAAGGCAAGTCCTACGGCAGCAGCCACGAGGAGTATGCTGAGTACATTACCCTTGGCAAACGGTTCGATGACGTTGTTAGGAATGACTCCGAGTATATGGTCATAGTATGTTATCGTGCCGAGATTGTCAGGCACTTCCACCTGACCACTTGCGATGGCTTCAACTGGTAGGTTGTCAGGATGGATGGCAACGTAGAGGACAAGTCCAACAGCTGCGGCAGCTATGGTGGTGAGCAGCGTCCATGTGAGTGTGCGGAGAAATATCCTGCCAGTCTCCTTCTGGTTGCCCAATGAAGCGAGGGTTGTGATGACTGCCAAGGCTATCGTTGGCACAGCCACGAACTGAAACAGTCGTGTGTATGCTGATGCCACAAAGAGGAACAGCCCATTCAGCCAGTCAACCCTCAACCATCCCAATATTGAACCTACAATAAGAGCGACCACCCAGATGATGAGTTGACGCCCCTGAAACGAACTTTTGTTTTCTGTTGTTTTATCCATAATCATGCCAAAGTAAACATAAAAGAGCGAGCCAAATACGGCTCGCACAATAATGATAATTAGTTATTTTTTTGCCAATAGTTTTATCTGTTGCTTTACGTCTCTTTCCTCCAACTGAAGGAAACCCTGCTCGTGGTTGTACTGCTGTCCGTCGCTGAGTACCCACTCAAGGAACTGGTCGATGTCTGTGTCCAAATTTGCGTATGTGAATCCGATGTGCTCAACTGGGATGGCATCAATATGGTGATGCTCAAGGATGTTGAGTGTTGCATCAAGGTTGTTGAGTGCCTCGCCCTGCTCCTTCTTCACGTTAAGTGGCAGAACGGAGAAGTTCTTGCGGATGCTGCGTGAAGTGAGGTCGTAGAGGAATGTGAGTGAAGAGAATGTGACTGATGCTGGCTCTTCCTCAATGGCATTGAGAAGATAGTAGTCATCACCTGCCACCTTGTTGCCCTTAACGTCATCCTTAGTGTGACCGAAGTAAGCTGCGAGGGCTGGCGTCCAACTTGTGCTGTGGCTACCCGTGAAGACAGTAAGCTTGTCTGCCAACTTCTCCTTCTTGCTCTTGAAGCCGTCAATCTCATCGTCATCAAACTCCTCATCCACGAAGAAGAGACGCTTCAAGTCCTTGGCAGACCATGTCTTGCGCTCTATGTCCTCCATGAGAGGGTTGGAAGCAGATGTGACAGGGAGCAAGGCATATCTACCCACGAAGGTAACGTCCGTACCCTCTGTCTGCACGTTAGTGAGAGTGATGTCAGCATCCTTTGCCTTGCCAGATACTATCTGAATCTGTACGTCTGGACGAACAGCCTTGTATGCCTCCACCCATTTCTCTACCAAGGCACGTCCTGCCTTGTTAGTCTTAACTGTGATGACTCCATCGTTCTGTGCTGTGAATGCTGAAGCAACGACCGTGCTCAATGCAAGTGCTATAGTGAATATTACTTTCTTCATAATTGTCATGTTTTATTTTTTCTGCTGCAAAGGTACGGACTATTCTGCACATACGAAATCACTTTGGTATGGTAGATTTATACCATAAATGTGGTAGAAGCCACAAGGGGAATTCATAATTCATAATTCACAATTCATAATTGCTATCCAGTACAGATGACACATCTACAATTAATTATGAATCCTGAATTTTGAATTATGAATTACTAAAGTCCCACGCTTACATTCACATAGACGTTGCGACCTTTCTGGGGAATGTTGCACCAGTCAGAGTAGGTGGAGTAGCGACGGTCAAGGAGGTTCTCCACTCCTGCACGAAGGGTAAGGTGTGCGTTGTTGAGCGAGAACGTATATTGTGTATTGAGGTTAACGATGGCGTATTCTGCCGTCTCCGTCTCACCATACTTAGGTGCGTAATTCACCTGACGGGCATTGCCATTAACCTCTGCCCTTACCTGAAACCTGCTCCAAGCGAAGTCGAGGCTTGTGGCATAAGCCAGAGGGGAGATGAGAGGCAGTGGGTCGCTGTCGGCATCACGTCCTATGGCATAGTTGACCTTGCCCGTCCATGAGAGCCAAGGAAGAACATGATACTGGGCTGTGAAACTGGTGTTGAAGATTGTGGCATGGTCTATGTTGCCATACACCTTGACTCCCTCCGCACCGACGGTCATGGCACTCAGGCGGTTTTCAAACTGACCGATGATGTAGTTGTAAAAGAAGAATGCGTTGGCATCAACATTGAACGAAAGGAGTGAAGATGGTTGCCACTTGACAGCTGCATTCACCTCAATGGCACTCTCGTTCTTCAGACGTGGATTGCCTATATAGTCATATTGGTCAAAGGTATTGTTGAGATAATAGCCGTATGCCTCCGTGACTGTAGGTGCACGGCTACCCCAACCAGCACCGAGGTTCAGGGTGTATTCCTTGACACGTGCCTCATAGTTGGCAGCCACACGTCCTATGGTCTGGTAATAGGCATCCTTCATTCCCGGGAAGAACACGCTGAGCGAGTGATAGCCTTCCTCGTCATTCAGCTTCTGCCATTGTTGTGCCACCTTAGCCGAAAGCTTCACCTTCTGCTGGTGAGGCAAAGACACTACGTCGCTTATTGCCACACCCGTATTGAGCGTTCCCACGTCTGGCCAAGTGACCATGTACATAGGGGCTGCGCCACCAGGGTACATCGTCATGTCGGCAAAGAGGCGATTGTAGTAAAGGTCGTAGTTCAGTTGCACATCGTGACTACCCTTAGAGGCAGAGAGAAGGCTATAGATACCGCTTGTCCAACTCTTACCAGGCATATCCATGTGTATCTCTACGTCAGGACGAGTAGTGTCATCCATGATATGGACTATGTGGTTGTAATACACCTTTGTCTCCCACGTATTGAGGACTGGATGATGAAAAAGTCGCTTGTACGAAAGAGAGGTGATAAATGCCTCCGCCTTGCTCACATCCATGTTGAGGGCAGGATAACCCACGTCACTTGCACGGTCATAGATGAACGTACCTTCCAATATATGGTCTTCTGCCAAGCGAGCACCAAGATTGGCAAAGGCATTCAGTTTCTGAAACTGCGAGAAGTTGACTTCCTCGCCTCCACCTTGCTTGTAGTTGTCGGCATGACGATAGAACACGCCACCATTGGCATAGAAGCTATGCGAAGAGTATGCAGCATCTGCCCCATACACTTGCAGGTGTCCGTTAGCCTCGTAACCCGTGGTGAAATTAGGAATGAGGAATGAGGAATGAGGAATGTGAAATGAGGAATGAGGAATGGAATGACTGTTCGCGGAAAGAGTATCAATTCCTAATTCCTCATTTCTAATTCCTAATTCCATAAATCCCGCTTTCTTTAGTTTGAGGTCAAGGCTACCGCCTATGTTGCCAGTAGATTGGGGATTGCCGCTCAATCCTGAGTTAAGGCTTATGCTCTGGAGGTTACCACTCTCCACATACGAAGTGACAGGATCCATCTTATCGGTACAAGCATAGAATATCTTCATTCCGTCGATGGTTGTGGAAACACGTTCCGTAGCCATGTTATTCACTACAGGCTCCCAAGCATAAGAGCCACGACGTACCAGATTGACGTGTGACAGCTCGCCTATGTGTTCGTCGATGCTTGCCACCTGCCCCTTGATTGACCTCTTCTGACCCTCCGTCCTGCCAGATATGACCACCACCTCATCAATATTGTGAGTCTTGGTAGCCACCGAGTCGGAAGGAAGTGGCAACAAAGGAAGAAAAGAAATATATAGTATGTTGAGCATATCGAATTCAAGTTTTTATGTTATTCTCACTTCACCTTATATCGTTGGTGAACTAATAAAAAAAGGTTTACGGCAGAACAGTTGGGTGGTTTATTACAAAAACAAACATCATGGTTCAATTAAACAACTACATTTAATACCTTTATAACCACCCAACCGTTCTACCGCAAAGCCAAACAAAACGAATAAACTTCACTATAATGTGTCCATGTATCTAAGCTCTTGCCGAGCCTTCGGTCATGTACCAACCGAACTGCACCATTACAGAGTCACATCCCAATAGAGAGAGCTGAAGCCATCCTTCAAGTCGTCGCCACCTGCAACCACGTTGCCCTGTGCGTCCTTAACCGTGAGATGTATTCTCCACAATCCTGTCATCGTAAGATTGATGACACCCTTGTATGAACCATCACTCTGACGAGTAAGCGTCACGTTGTCTGGTGAAGTATGGTTACCCATGTCAGGCATACGAGGGTCAATATCCACGGTGAATGTTTCCGTTGCAAGGAAGTAAGGAGTAGTGATAGGGTTGCTCTTCTTAGAGATGTAAGCCCTAATCTCATTTGTTCCTGTTGCCCACTCTGAAGGGTTAACCAAAGAGAGGAAGAAAGTGTCGTCACCAATCTTGAAGTTCTTGAGCCAGTCCTGACCGTCAGGAAGTGCATCCACGTTTATCTCTACTTTGTTCACTTTACCTGTACTACCGAGAACGGATATGTCGTAAGAGAATTCCCAGAAACCGTTATCGCTCGTGTTCATCAAGAGAGACACCCAACCGTGCTTAACAGCAATACGAGTATCGTCGAATGTAGTCACGCTACCAGAAATAGGAGTGCTGTGCTGATGACCCATCTTAACCATTGTCATAAGTGGAGTAATGTTGGTAATGTCATAGTTCTTGACATAGTTACCAGTCAGCTTCTTGGTAACAACGAAATAGACATCGTTATACCCCTTGTGGAACGTACCAGTCTTTGTGTAAGCAAAGACGTTGTACTTGCCATCCACCGTGGTTGAAAGCTCTGGCACAATCTTAACCGTCTGGAGGAACTTATACACTTGCAAAGCCTCCTCAGCAGAACAGCAGTCAACGTCTTCCCTCAAATCTATTCCATCTATCACTATGCCATTCTCATCATCGTTGCTATTACAAGAGACGAGACCGAAAGTTGCTACGAATAAAAACAAGCCTACAACAAGGCGAACAATCTTCTCAATCGAAGCATTCAAGATGCTTACCTCATTAACAAATAATACTTTTTCCATCTCTTAACAAATTTAAGTTAATACTGTTTTCTAATCCTTCTTGATTTCGAGTGCAAAGGTACAGCCTTTTCCCCACCCCCGAAATCCCCTTTGTGGGGTATTCTTATACCATAGATATGGGAGAGCAATTAACAATTAATAATTCAAAATGCAAAATGCATGATTGCCCGATTCACGATAGTCTCATCTTAGTCAGTACTTTAGATGCACCTTATATGTCTCTTATGTTTGTAAGGGAAATGTAGCTTCCACCATATCTTTACATTCATTCTCCGTTGTTCCTTCGTTCTTCCTCCCATGATGCTCCTATGATGCTCCTATGATGCTCCATATTTACCCCATCACATCCCCATCGTATCATCACCGAATGTCCATCGAAACGATGGAGATTCGATGGACATTCGATGGAGATTCGGTGGACATTCTACGTAGTATCATAGGAGCATCATAGGAGAAACATTGGAGAATCTTTGGAGGAAGAATGAACTATATTTTCACACCGTACAGTTCAAACAAAATTGAGGGCTGGCATCTTACTCAGATACCAACCCTCGCATGGATAAAAAACAGAATTTATGTATGTTTACGAACAATTAAAGTCTATGAACCATGCACGAATTGTGTTAGCCTTTCGAGGATTGCGTTATCCTCTGTAAGGTTGTGTTACCCTTAGATTAATATCCTGGGTTCTGTGCGATACCGAGGTTTTCTCCTGTGAGTCCACCTGGTACTGGCTGACGGTAGTGCTTACCGCGTACGTTGTCGTACTTAGCGTGGAGATGCTTGTGTATCTTTGCAAAGTAAGCTGCCTGATCGTCTGTGTATGTCTGTCCGAGGCTTGTCTGCCAGTCGTCAGCAAAGTGCTTGTATGTAGATACCTTCTTGACAGATGAGATGAGGTCCTTCCAACGGTATGAGTTGTAAAGTGAGAACTGCTCGTATGTGAACTCATAGTCCCACTCACGCTTGATGTCGTCGAGGGTTGGAGAGCTTACGCTTGCGATGCCTGCACGTGTGCGAAGCTTGTTGAATGGCTCTGCTGCCTCACTGTTGCGACCCAACTGTACGAGTGCCTCTGCCTTGATGAGGAGTACCTCGGCGTAGCGAATCTCGATGCGGTCAACGGAGTTCTGAGTAATCTCAAGGTTCACGGAGTTCTCGTAGCTCAAGTCAACTCCCTTACCATTGATTGGAGTATAAACTGGTGAGTAATAGTGGTATGTCTTACCATCCACTGGGTTCACGAGTTCTGTGAAGTATGTCTCGGCAAGGCGCTTGTCGTTTGGTTGCTCTGCCTTCCAGTCGTCGTAGAGATCGTCGTCTGCCACCTCTGTGTGGTTCTCCTTGTAGTCCTTGTCATTCTCACCGTTGAGGAATGGGAATGTCCATGAGCAGTGTGTCTGGTGGTTACCCTGAGCGTCTGTCTTGTCACCGTCATGTGCGATAGTGAAGAGGTGCTCGTTTGTGCCACGCTTGTTGCTCTCGTATTCACGTCCCCACAGTTTGTTGTACTCTGGGTCGAGTGCAAGCTTGCCGCTGTTGATGACCTTGTTTGCATACTCTACTGCCTTCTCAAGTCGTGAAGGTGTTGTAGTGAACTTTGGGTCAGTCTGTGAGTTAGCTATGGCTGCCACCTCTGACTCTGAGAGTGGGTTGTCACCCCATACGAGGTATGCACGTGCAAGGATTCCCTGTGCTGCCTGCTTTGATGGCACGCGTGGGTCACCGTTATAGTCCTTGAGGAGTGACTCAGCCTCTGTAAGGTCGCTTACTATCTGAGTGAACACCTCGTCGATTGACTTACGCTCTGTTGCGCTACCGCCTGCCTCTGTTATCACTGGCACCTCGCCCCAGAGCTGTACAAGCTTCAGGTATGCAAGACCGCGGAGGAACTTAGCCTTACCTATGGCTGCGTCGTAACCGCTCTGGCTCACCTTGCCAAGTGCGCGTGAGTTGTTGATGGTCTGTATTGCATCGTTTGCCTGTGCCACACCGAGAAGGAGGTGGTTGAATATCTTGACCTGATACCATGTTGTTGGCTGCTGCTCGAATCGGCTATTTACAGGACCAGGCTGGTCTTCTTCACCCTCGAATGAGATGAGCTTGTTTGAGTTAAGCTCGATGATGAATGAGAAGGAAGAGCTAAGTGGCTGCCAGTGGCTATATACTCCATTTACAAGTGAAATGGCTTCTGCATCGTTACTTACTACGTTTGTTTCATCAATCTGATTACCATTGTTTGCGTTGTTGTCATCATCGCTTGAGCAGGAAGTGAAACCTGCAAGAAGCGTAGTTGCTGCAAAGGCAGCGAGGAATAGATTCTTTTTCTTCATAATTCGTTCCCTTTCTTTTATTAGATGTGATTACCTTTTAATGATGTCGTGTTAAATTTATGTTTATGTATCATTTGATTTCGAGTGCAAAGGTACGGGCTTTTCAGCACCCGTGAAATCCCTATGATTTGGTATATTGATACCATGTTTGTGTGATAATGGATTACGCGCTGTTTGACGAAGCATCCAAACCTGACAGCCTTCATCTATTATTTTACAATGAGTTAAACCACCGTTTCATTCATAAATATAAATACCAATCTTTGCAAAAAAGTATTTGATATTTTGTAGTTAAATACATTATTCGTACATTTGCCACGTAAACAAACGATTAATGAAATGAATAAGTACAATGAAGTCATAGACAATATCCGTAAGGTCGCAAAACAGACTTTGCCACCAAAGGGACATGTGTACTTGTATGGTTCAAGAGCAAGAGGAGATGCCAACAAGGATTCTGACTGGGATCTTCTGGTGATACTTGACAAGTCACGAATCGAACAAGACGACTATGACAATGTGACTTATCCACTAACAGCACTTGGCTGGACTATGGGTGAAATGATAATACCTGTTATTTACACAAAAAAGGAATGGGACGACAATTCTTTCACTCCTTTTTATAAGAATGTTGAACAAGACGGAATACTATTAGTTTGATATTACTCCTATATTACCACTTGCAAAGACATTCCTTGAAAAAACTAAAGAAATTCTGAAGGAAGAACTATGACCTTCTGAAGTCTGCCAGCAGATATATATCTGAATTACTTAGGATATATATCTTACGCTCGTCTGATATATATCCTAATGCTGTCAGATATATATCTTTTTCAATATAAATATTATAGTTGATTTTCAGATATTTCTAATCCACACTTACTTTATTCGTTTATCACCTGTTTAACGTCTGTTAAACGTTTGTTAAACGCCATGAATTGCATCACGTGTGCAGACAAAAAGATGTCTATCCAGCGTGGATTTTCCGTTTGTTCCACATGTATTCTGTAAATACCTAAGCGGTACAGTCATACCACGGCGTGATTTCAAGAATTGTCGCACGTCGATCATAGAATTATCATGCTTGATGTAAAGAATTGTTCCGCAATAACGAAATAAATGTTCATTGTCTTCACGGATTTTATCCCGCTTATTCCTTTGCGTGTAAATAAAAATGTGTAACTTTGGCGCAAGATTACATTCACACAATAGTTTTATGCTATTCATAAAAGTATAAACCACTAATTTATAAGAAAACTATGAAAAAATTATTATTGTTATTTGCCTTAGCCATATCAAATGTGGTTAACGCTCAGATCTTTAATGTAAAGTTTGGCGACGAATATAATGTTGCCAATCCTGCCGTTACGATCTTAATAGGAATGCCTTCGAAGGAAACAAAAAGCACTGTAAAAATTGAACAAGTCTTTAAGAATGTTACAGTGTATGGAAGCAAATTCAAAATTGCAGAAATCCAATATACAGGAACTGGAAAAGATGGTAAATTATATTTGGACAATGCTTTTTTTTCAAATGAATTTTATTTATACAGTGATGCTGTTTCGTTCATCGATAAAATTAGCAAAGTATTATTAAATAAATTTGGAGAACATAAAATACAGTCTGTACCTGAAGGATATTCTTTTTGGGTAAACTATGGAAAGTCTCCTAGTTTTGACGGAAATGAACCTTTGTGTTCATTATCAATGCAAAGAATAGATGGAGTGTACTATGTATTGTTGAATTTCGGACCATTTTACATGGCACATTGGCTTGAACAACAAAAGAACAAATAAAATTCAATTCGCAATATATGCTTCTTTCTTTTTGAAAAAACATGAGCAGAACTATAACAACATTCTTAATAGATGGCGTTCCTGAGGGAAACCGATATGCATTCATAAGCAATAGAATATGCCGAATGTATGTAGTTTATCGTTCCAATCTTGACATACTAAGCAAACGCCAAGATTTGCAAACTCCTGCATTCTATGTTTTGCTTGGAGAAGATGAAAAAACCAATCCGATGGCTTACATTGGAGAAACAGAGAACTTTCGAGAAAGGGTAAAAGACCACGACAGCAAGAAAACTTTTTGGCAAAAAGCATTGGTATTTGTGGCAAAAGATTCAACAACGACAAAAGCCGACGTACAATATTTGGAATATCTTGCAATACCAGAGGCAAGAAAAGCAAACAATTACGTTTTAGCAGAGAACAAGCAAACGCCAAAAGAACCAAATCTTCCAGAGCATAGGAAAAGTGACATGGACGATTTCTTTGAGGATGTGAAACTTCTCACTTCATTTTCTGGCTGTAATCTTTTTGACGTGACGGATGTTAACAAAGAACACATTTTTTACGTCAAAGGTCGTGGATGTGAGGCTCGTGGTTTCTATAGCAGCAAAGGCTTTACAGTTCTAAAAGATAGCATAATTGCCAAATCATCAGTTCCATCTTTAACATGGAAAGATGGACGTGAAAGCCTTCTTAAAGAATGTACGAGAGACAATGGCGACAAACTTATATTAAATACAGACAAAACTTTTCCAACTCCAAGTACAGCTGCAAATTTCTGTCTTGGTAGTAACAATAATGGCTGGCTGGCATGGAAAGATAAAGACGGACAACCATTGGATGATGTTTATAGAAGACCTGTAGAAAAATGATATTAGACTTGGAGGCATGTTTTTCAGTTGCGCAACTATAAAGCAAAAGTTCTCGACTTTCAACATGAAGTCGAGAACTTTTTGTTTCATACGTATCAACGATGTCATTCATACGTATCATCTGACTCATTCATACGTATGACGCACTAAAACAGTAATACTAACTCTTGTGCGATAATATGTCAAGTAACTCGGAATATTTCAGAATCGGTATTCCTTCATGCTGTTTTAAGTCGGTAAGGTCACGGTCGCCACTGACAATGTAATCGACAGGAACACTTTCTGCCATTGAAAGAAGGTAAAGGTCTTTTGGATCACGAATGTCAGATTTTGCATCAACGGTTATTTCCGTAAACAAGCAGATATCATAGATCATTTCGAAGAAGTAGTAACGGGTTTCATTAGAAATGAGTTTGTCAAACTTCTTACGTGCTATGACTCCTTTGATTTCGTCTATTAGCTGTTCGCAGACATATATCTGAATGTCATTTCGACACAAAACATCAGCAAGTGACGAAAGTCGCTTGCCAATCATGAATGAAATCCATAGATTTGTGTCAAATAAAACTTTCATAGCCCATTCCTGTATGCATTGATTTCAGCCTGAATCTCTTCGTCTGTCATCTGTGATGTAGATTGGCATGAATTGATGAATCGCTCAACTGATGTTTGACGACGACGCATAGTCCAACCCATGCGCTGAGCAAGTGTCTCAATGAGAGCGGCATCCTGTGTAGGAATTGATAGTACGAGTTCCTCCATAATTCTATATTTTTGATTGTTACGTTGGCAAAGATAAGCATAATACTGCTAATACGAATAACAATTCTCAAAAATTATACATTTGAATATAATTATCAGCACACTGCTGTCCAAAGAAATTTTCTTTGGACAGCAGTGAATTATAAGCTATAATGTGAGGTTGACACCGAATGTGAAGGTGCGTGCTGATGGATAGGCTCCGCTGTCCGTTCCACTGCTCACTTCTGGGTCGTATCCCTTGTAAGGTGAGATGGTGAAGAGGTTGGAAGCCGTAGCATATACCCTAACACCGAATGGTACTGTCTTTGGAAGACGTGGACGGTAGCCGATGGTCAGGTTGCGCAACTTGAGGTATGATGCCGACTGTACGTAGCGGTCGTCAATGTATGAAGTAAGGCGTGTGTATGTGGCACGTGGAAGGACGTTGTTGCCATTCTCAGGTGTCCAGCTGTCGAGCACCGTAGTGAGGACATTGTATGCGTCGCCTGTCTGCTCAAGTCGTCGTGCGAGTGCATTGTAAACCTTGCTGCCATGACTACCTGCAAACGTGAGGGAGAAGTCGAAGTCGTAAAACTGCAACTGTGTGCCAAAGCCGTAGGTGAAGTCAGGCTGTATGCTACCGAGTACCACACGGTCGGACTCGTCAATCTTTTCGTCGCCATTCGTGTCAACATACTTCACATCGCCTGGCTTTGGTGTCTGACCAGCCACAATAGGAAGCTTGCTAACGTCCTCATCGCTCTGCACGATACCGTCAAACTTAAATCCGAAGAAAGAACCGAGTGCAGCACCCTTGCGGAGCACAATCTGCTCGTCCGAGCCTTGCACAATCTTCTCTGTACTGCCGATATTGGTTACCTCATTCTTGTTGTGCGCTATGTTGGCAGAAGCCGTCCATGTGATGCGACGACGCTTGAGAAGCGTTCCGTTGACTGCAAACTCTATACCCTTGTTGGTCACGTTACCCACGTTCTCATATCGCTTTGTCACACCTGTGAGGAAGGCAATTGGACCCAATGGAGCCTCAAGCAGAAGGTCGGAAGTCTTCTTGTAATAAGCATCAAGCACAAAGCCGAGACGGTTTTGGAAGAGTCCTAAGTCAACACCCACATTGTAGGATGTAGTAACCTCCCACTTCAAGTCTTCATTGGCAGTAGTCTTCTTGGAGTAAGACGATGAACCAGCGTACGAACCTGTGGCATAGGCTGTCATATAGACATATTCACCTATGTTCTGATTACCAATCTGACCACCAGTGAGACGAAGCTTCAGGTAGTCAATGTTGTTTGCACCAACAAGGAAAGGTTCCTTGTCAATGTTCCATGAGAGACCGAGTGAAGGGAATGTTTCCCATTGATGCTTCACGGCCACATGAGAAGACTTGTCGGCACGGAACGTAGCTGTGGCATTATATCTGTTGAGCAGGGTGTAGTTCACACGTGCTATGATACTGTTCAATTCATATTCCGTCTTTCCTGATTTAGGAGTATATATATTGGCTGCATCACCGAGGTTGTTGTGCTTCAAGGACTCGTTGGTGAAGTGGTCACCCATGATGTTATTGAAGGAAGACGTAGCAGTCTCCTTTGTGTAGCCCACCATTGCATCCACATGGTGGTTATCGTTTATATCCTTATTATATGTAAGCGTGTATTCCTGTTGCCAAGCGTCTGTCTGTCGATTGCCAATACCTCCGATACCCTCATTGGCAAGACCAAGCGACGTATATTTGCCAGAGAAGTAGTTCTGCGTAACCTTCTCGCTGTTGAGACCAACGGCTGCCTTGAACGTGAAGTCGCCAATCTTGTACGTAGTCCAGATGTTGGACAGTAAGTAGTTGTTGATGTTCTCAGCCACACTCTCCATCATGTCATACACAGGATTGGCAGCGTGGTCGCCAATGGCAAAGTAAGCATACTCGTATGGATTTCTGAAGTTGTACGACCCGTCAGCATTATACACAGAAACGACTGGAGGTATAAGCAATGCATACACAAAGCTGTTGGTAATGCCTGCAGAGAAAGGCGATGAGTTGAACACCTTCTCCTGCGTAGTGGTGAGACCCTCCTGCTTGCTCCTTCCGTATGTAGTGTTGAAGCCGAACTTGAGTCCCTTTTGCAACTCCCACTCCACGTTGGCATGGAAGTTGTAACGCTGAAATCCGGAATTGAGGATGATACCATCCTGGTCGGTGTAATTGGCAGAGAAGGCATAGCGGCTCTTGTCAGTACCACCATTGATGGACAACTCATGAGACTGCTGCACGGCTGTACGCAACATAGCATCCTGCCAGTCGGTACCCTCGCCAAGGGCATCTATCTGCTCGTCCGTGTAGCTATCCTTGTTATTGAAATATTTCTTATGGAAACGTGCCCACTCAGAAGCGTTGAGCAGGTCAAGCTTCTTGGTAATAGTGCTTGCTCCAATGCTGTAGCCATAGCTGATGTGCGCCTTCTTGTCGCCCTGTGCACCCTTCTTGGTAGTAATCATCACAACACCGTTTGCACCACGTGAGCCATAGATGGCAGTTGCACTCACATCCTTCAGCACCTCGATGCTCTCAATGTCATTAGGATTGATGGTAGCCAATGGATTGAGCGAACTCTCGATGGCACCAAGGGTGTTACCAGTCATCGAAGCATCCCTGAAGTAGATGAAGCCATCCACCACGTACAAAGGCTCATTACTTGCATTCACGGAGTTACCTCCACGTATGCGAATGCTACTCTCCGCACCAGGCTGACCGCTTGCAACCGTGACGTTAAGACCAGCCACCTGTCCGCTCAGCGCACCATCAAGTGTGGCAGACGTGCTATTCTCAAACACGTCGGACTTGACAGACACAACCGAACCCGTCAACTGTGTACGGCTCTGCGTGCCATAGCCCACCACCACAACGTCATTAAGGAGGCTACGCTTCTCAGTAAGCTTAACCTCTATATCTTCCTCATCATCATAAACCGTAACGTCCTGCTTCCTGTAGCCCGTGAACGTGATACTCAGCTTGACTGGCAACTTATCCACAGGGATGGAGAACTCACCATCGTAGTTGGTCACCACGCCCTTGGCATCACCATACTTAACCGTTGCACCTATGATGGTCTCACCCGTTGCAGCATCCTTTACTACACCCGTTATTGTCTGCCCGACTGCCGTCAGGAATGATATGGCACTCAATGCCACCGTTGTAATCAATCTGTTTTTTTCCATTGCTTCGTATTTTATTTTGTTATCTTTTAATTACTTCCCTTCGAGTGAGACCGCTTCGCTTAACTCTTAACTCTTAATTCTTAACTCCAAATTCCCCCTCCCTTTCATTAGTCACCCTTCCCATAGAGGGGGAGGGATGGGGATAGGGTCCCTAAATTCGTCCGCAAAGGTACGGTGTTTTCTTCTTTGCTGAAATCCCTTTTGTAGGGTATATACATACCATAAATATGGGATATAAGGATAATTTACACTATACAACCATACACTATTAGAAAGATTTTCTAAAGATATGTGTTATTATTGTATAAATAATCTAATACCATTACCTTTGCATCGCAAATAGCGAACAATAACACAAAACACAAAACGGATATGGCAGAAAGACAGATTATATTGGCAGATAATCAGGACATCTCAAGACTTGGACTGATTACTATTATACGCAACTCTTTGTATGGCGTAGAAGGTCTTACTGTAAAGGAACTCAACAAGCGTTCAGAGTTGATTGCCGAACTGAAGGAGAACCCAACTTCAGTAGTGGTCATCGACTACACACGCTTCGACCTCGGTAGCAGTGACGAGCTGCTTAACCTTAGCCAGCGTTTCCCATCATCAATGTGGGTACTGTTCTCCGACGAACTGACGGAGCAACTCATTCGCCGACTCAGCGTAGAACAGCAGTTCTGTATGATACTGAAGGACGACACTGCACAGGAGATAATAACAGCCTTGAAGTGTGCCCTGACTGGTGTACGCTTCCTCTGTCATCAGGTTACTAACCTGTTGCTCACACCTACCATCCCAGTGGAGAAGGATGACCCTCTGACTGCCACTGAGCGCGACGTGTTACGTCTCATAGCCCTTGGCAAGTCCGTGAAGGAGATTGCCGTGGAGCGCAACTCAAGCATTCACACCATCACCACGCACAAGAAGAACATCTTCCGCAAGATTAAGGTGAACACAGTATATGAGGCAACAAAGTACGCCCTCCGTGCCGGCCTTGTGGAAATGGTAGAGTACTGTATTTAATTCATAGAACAGAGTATTGTATATATATAGGAGGAGCAAGCCAGTTTTGGCTTGCCCTCATTCTAACAGGATAAAGAATGGATAAATCAACAATCGCAATTGACACTAAACTGCCAAGGCAGGATGCATACGGCTCAATTGCAATGCCAGTGTATCATACAGCAGCCTACGAGTTTGAAACTGCCAAGGACATGGCAGACGCTTTCTGTGGAAGGGTTCTCGCACCAGACTATTCACGCGTGATGAACCCAACAGTAATGCACTTTGAAGACCAAGTAAAGGCTCTCACTGGTGCCGACAACGTGTTTGCGTTCTGTTCAGGCATGGCTGCCATAAACAATGCGTTCCTCACAGTCATAGAGTCAGGCAAGAACATTGTCACTTCACGCCACTTGTTTGGCAACACAGTGGCTCTCATCACCAAGACATTTGCACGCTTCGGCGTGGAGACACGTCAGGTCGATTTGCTCGACCTTGATGCCGTGCGCAAGTCAATAGACAAGAACACGGCGTGCATCTACCTTGAGATTGTGACCAACCCACAGCTGGAGGTAGCCGACCTTACCGCACTTGCACAGATTGCACATGAGAACGGTATTCCTCTCATTGCAGACACCACAGCCATACCTTTCACACAGTTCAGCGCAAAGGCACTTGGCGTAGATATCGAAGTGCTCTCATCCACTAAGTACATATCAGGCGGTGCTACATCGCTCGGTGGACTTGTCATCGACTACGGTACATTCCCAGAGGTGAACAAGCGCATACGCTTTGAATTGCTCTTCAACATAGGCAGTTACATGACTCCTCATGCAGCCTACATGCAGTCACTGGGACTGGAAACTCTCGAAGCAAGATACAGGATGCAATCAGGCAATGCACTTGAACTCGCAAGGAAGTTGCAGACAGTAAAGGGCATACGTGTCAATTACATCGGACTTGAGGACAATCCTTTCCACGCCCTCGCACAACGTCAGTTTGGCAAGACGGCAGGTGCAATGCTCACCATCGACCTTGCTGACCAAGATGCTTGTTTCCGATTCATCGACAACCTGAAGCTTATCCGTCGTGCCACAAACCTCTTCGACAACAAGACTCTCGCCATCCATCCTTACAGTACCATCTTCGGTAACTTCACTGACGAGGAGAGACGCGAAATGGATGTTAAGGACACGACTATCCGCCTCTCCGTCGGACTCGAAGATGTTAACGACATATTCGAGGATATTGTGCAGGCGGCTAAATAATTATACAGTCTGGTAGTTAACGGAAGTTAGCAGGTAGTTAACACGGAGTTAACGGATGATACTCTGTATAGTATCAGTTTCGTCTAAGCAAAAAAGCGAACAGTCATTCGTCCGTTAACTCCCATTAACTCCCGTTAACTCCTATTAACTCCCATAAAACATAAAAATGAGATTACGAACTATGACATACGATTTTGATAAACCTGTTGAACGCAGAGGAACTGGTGCACTCAAGACTGATGCACTAAAGGAAAGATATGGACGTGCAGACCTTCTGCCACTATGGGTAGCAGATATGGACTGGGAAACGCCACAGTTCATAACTGATGCATTGAAGGCACGTCTCGAACACTCGCTGTTTGGCTACACCGTAGAACCTGAAGACTACTGGCCTACAGTGCAAGAGTGGATATGGAGTCATCATCAGTGGCGTGTGGAACGTGAATGGCTATCATACATTCCTGGCGTGATGAAGGGAGTGGGTATGGTCATCAACTTCTTCCTCAAACCCGATGAGAAGGTCATTGTCATGCCTCCTATATATCATCCGTTCTATCTCACTCCACAGGGCAATAAGCGTGAAGTGGTGTGGAGTCCGCTAAAGGGTGATAAGATAGACTTTGACAATCTTGAAAAGGTATGTGACGACAAGTGCCGCCTACTCATGCTTGCCAATCCTCACAACCCTATGGGTATCGTGTGGGACAGGGAGACATTAAAGCGTGTGGCACACTTTGCCAAGGAGCATAACCTCATTGTCATAAGCGATGAGATACACTGCGACCTTGCACTCTATGACAACAAGCACATACCATTTGTCACGGTAAGCGACGAGGCTGCCGAGGTAGGCATCACGTTCAGTGCGCCTACCAAGACATTCAACCTTGCAGGCATAGTAAGCTCATGGTGCATCATTCCAAACGACAAGCTTCGCAAGCCTTTCTATGAATGGATGGCAGCCAATGAATTCAACGAGCCAAATATGTTTGCACCTATCGCAACCATTGCCGCACTAAAGAATGGCGAGGAATGGCGACAGCAGATGCTCCGCTACATTGAAGGTAATGTTGAGTTCCTCATTGATTACTGCAAGACGCACATCCCACAAATCAAGCCACGTCGTCCACAGGCATCATACCTCGTATGGCTCGACTGCCGTGCCTTAGGACTGAGCCACGAGGAACTCAAGGACCTCTTCATCAATAAGGCACTCCTTGCCCTCAACGATGGTGAGATATTCGGCAAGGAAGGCTCTGGCTTCATGCGTCTCAACGTGGGAACCCAGCGCAGTGTACTTGCACAGGCACTCAAACAGTTGGAGGAAGCGGTGAAGAGTTTGTCTTAGTAATAAAGAGGAGTAAAAAGGATTTTTACTCCTCTTTATTACTTAAAAATAGAAATATCTTTGTACCTTTGCGCCATGAAACTGACGACGAAGAGACATATTTCTGCTTGGATGCTATTGGCAGTGTTTGTGCCAATGCTCCTTATTTCGTCGCTTCACATACACGAAGAGAGTGAGACGGCAGAGGAGGCGTGCGCTGAATGCGTACACCACCATTGCTATGGACACTTGTCCCAGCTCACCACGACGATGCACCAGTGTATCCTCTGTCAGTTCCTCACATTATCATTCGTTGCCTCAAGTGCCATAACGCTTGTTGTGTACAATAAGGTTATGCACCTTAGGCTTGATGCCCGCCAGCGCAATGTGAGCATTGCACACAAGGGCATCGTCGGGCTTCGCGCTCCCCCAGTTTTCTCCATTTAACGTATTAAGGGGTACTGCCATCCATGCGGATGACAGTAGTAGTTTATTCAAGTCTTTGTAATAGGTGATTCAAGTTCCGCTTACGCTTCATTTGCCTGAAGTTAAACGGAAGTTTGATTACTCGTGTTTTTGGGAAACGAGAATTTAGAAAATTATTATTCATTATCTCTTATTATTCTTTCCCCAAAAAGCAAGGATAACGAAACGTTTAAGCAAATAAAGAAAAACAAAATTTTCTTTATTTTTCTAAATTTTCGTTTTCTCTTCACTTCACGAAGTTTACTCCTTTTTTATTACAAAGATTAAATGGAAAAATCATAAATGACAACATCTATCATTGCCACCGCGCTCGCAGCGTGCGTGGCTGGTAGCAATGGCTATGTGGCACACGATGACTCTGTCATTGTGCTAAACGACGTAACCGTAAGTGGACAGCGACAGCGCGAGTTTCAGATGCGTTCGTCACAGTCCACCGTACAGGTTAGCCATGACTACCTACAACAGAACTTCGCAGGTTCTCTGTCGCAGACTCTTGAGGGCATTCCCGGAGTAAAGGCAATGTCCATCGGTTCAGGCCAGTCAAAGCCTACCATACGTGGCTTGGGCTTCAACCGTATGGTGGTGAGCGAAGATGGCGTAAAGCACGAAGGACAACAATGGGGCGATGACCACGGACTGGAAATAGACCAGTTTGCAGTGGATCGTGCCGAAGTGATAAAAGGTCCTGCCGCCTTGCAATACGGTTCTGATGCAATAGGCGGAGTGCTGAGCCTCTACACCAACCACGTGCCAACAGAGCCTATGAGCGGAAGCGTACAAGTGTTTGGACGTACCAACAATGAGCAGGTAGGTCTTTCAGCTAAGCTGGGAGGACGACTTGGCAAATGGTTCTACCGCATAAGTACGACCCTCATTGACTATGCCGACTATCGTGTACCTACCGACAGTATTCAGTATTATTCATACTGGATACGCCTGAAGGATGGACGCCTACGCAACACGGCAGGTTGTGAGCGTGACGGAAACGTGATGATAGGCTATGCTGGCTATCGTTTCCACACTGATGTACGCATTAGCAACAGCTACTCAAAGAGTGGCTTCTTTGCCAATGCACATGGTTTGGAGGTACGTCTTTCCGACATCGACTACGACCATTCACGACGTGACGTTGACCTTCCATATCAATGGGTCAATCACCTCAAGGTACTCAGCCACACCTCATGGCAGGGTAATGGCGTGCGCATTGATGCAAACCTCGCTTGGCAGAACAACCATCGCGAGGAACTAAGCGAACCTATCAGCCACGGCTATATGCCTACACCTGACGGTACGCTTGAACGTCGTTTCGTAAAGAACACGCTGACAGCCAACATAGCCACTCACATAGACATGAGTGAGCATCACGAACTTAGCGTGGGACTTAACAGCGAATACCAGCGCAACCGCCGAAGTGGATGGGGCTTCATCATCCCAGACTTCAAGGCATCGTCTGTAGGGCTCTTCGCCATGGACAAATATACCATAAGCGAGAGCCTCAAGCTGAATGCAGGAGTACGCGTTGACCATGCCAACACCATCATCAACAGCTACAATGACTGGTACAAGACACCTACCACAGATGGCGACTCTGCCTACATGAAACGCTCGGATGACGTCAATCGTCATTTCACAAGCGTCACGTGGTCGGCAGGCATCAACTATGCCACTGGTCACTGGGTGCTGAAGGCAAACATTGGCAAAAGTTTCCGTACGCCTATACCTAAGGAACTGGGAGCTGATGGTGTCAACTACCACATATTCCGCTACGAGCGTGGCAATGCCGACCTCAATCCAGAGGAGAGCTATCAGATGGACATGGGCATTCACTGGGACAATGACAAGGTGTTCGTTCAGGTTGACCCATACGTGAACTACTTCCCCAACTATATATACTTGAACCCAACGGCTCAGTACGTGGAGGGATTGCAACTCTACCACTACACTCAGGCACGTGTCCTTCGTTACGGCGTGGAGGCACAGGTAACGTGTGTTATCAATTCCCACTGGGAAACAGAGCTGAAGGGTGAGTACCTACATGCACGTCAGCAGTCAGGACAGAAGAAAGGCTACACATTGCCTTTCAGCACTCCGTGGTCGATGGAGGCAGGTGCTAAATATTCATTTAAGTGGCACGGTAACTCATTCGTAGGCATGAATGCCCACATTGTTGGAGCGCAGCACGAGATTGTTCCCCCAGAGAGTCCTACAGACGGACACTGGACACTCAACCTCTCCGCAGGCAAGCAGATAAGCCTACACAGCTATAAGCTCAACATCGCCATGCATGCTGAGAACCTGCTCAACCGCCGTTACTATGACCACACCAGCTACTACCGTCTCATTGACGTTCCTGAACCAGGACGCAACGTATCTATAAAGGTAGGACTGGATTTTTAACAATCCGGTGCGCCACACTTAGCGCACCCCTAAAAACAAAAAAACAATGAAAAAGATTATCAATATGAGCCTCATGATGGCTCTCATCACAATGGTTACATTTAGTTTCACATCTTGCGGCAACGATGACGATGATGTATTGCCTGCAAAGCCATCCATCACACTTACAGAGGTAGGTCACGACAATGGCAAGCATGCTCATCCGGGTCACGACCTTCACCTTGAGGCTGACTTGCTCGCAGAAGGACTCATCCAGCGCATCGACATAGAGATACACCAAGAGGGTGGCGCAAACAAGATTGTGGAACAGTCATATACCACAGGTACGTACATCGGTGTTCGCAATGCCGAGTTCCACGAGCACATCGACATCCCTGCCGACGCTCCACTCGGAGAGTACCACCTTCATTTCACTGTGACTGACAAGCACGGACAGCAGACAACAGTTGAAGACCACATCGAACTCATTGAGGGCGATGAAGATGACCATGACGAAGAGGATTAACAACTACAGGGTGCGCTGAATTCGGCGCACCCCCCTTATAAATACAGAACGATGAAGAATAAAAGAACCATGAGCCTCATGATGGCTCTTATAACAGCATCCACACTTAGCATACTGTCCTGTGGTGACTCCGACTGCGACGAGTCAAAGGATATGCAAAAACCTGCCATCAGTGAGCAAGGCATCGTTGCCAACCCAATAGACTGTCAGGTGTATCACCGTGGCGAGTCCATACTGTTCCATTATCTCCTGACAGACGACATCGAACTGGGCTCTTACAACATCGAGATACATAATAACTTTGACCACCACACCCACAGCACCACAGCCATTGACTGTGAGTTGGATGCCAAGAAGACACCACAGCACCCTTGGGTCTTCAATCGTGATTACAACATCCCCGACGGATTACGTTCATACGAGGCAACCCTTGAGATTGCCATACCGACAGACATTGACACAGGTGACTATCACTTTATGATTCGCCTCACGGACAAGGCTGGATGGCAACAAATCCACTCCGTTGCAATCAAGATAGCGGAATAACGCAAATTAAACAACCATTAGATAACCATTTAACAATGGTAAAACAATGTTTGAACGCAGCTCAAAACCTGTTCAAACATAAAGTAGTCAACTAAAATCATTAAACTACATATTGTCCTCAGTACGTCGCGAACGTACTCGTAGTACGTGGCGAGCGTACTCCCAGTACGTTGGGGACGTACTGAGAGTACGTTCCCGAACGTACTTACTACTAACCGCTAAAGTCTATGCATATTATCCTTTGGTTGCCACTAATACGAAAAAGGAGCGGGGAGTCGCAATGACTCTCCGCTCCTAAAAAAAACAGTATGTAGGGCAAATATAGGCATGTTATATCGTCCCGTAACGGGAGGATATTCGTTCCTGTGTTTTTACTCAAATGATATTCGGATATATCACTCAGAATACACAGTTATTGTTAATCTGAGTGTTCGGTTTGTATCACTCGGAGAGCATAGTTACCTCGACGCATCGTCCTGAGGCGAGAATGCGCTGTGCCATGCGTTGCACCGCATCGGCGGTCATGGCATCGACCATGTCACAGTAACCGTGGTCGAAGTCGGCACCATCCGTAAGGTCGTGCCAGATGACATAGCTCCAGTAGTCGTTCGTTATCGCTGCCTGTGCGTATTGCTTGCGAAGGTATTCCTTCACCTTGACGAGGCTCGATGAGGCAGGGCCTTGGGCTGCGATGTTCTGCAGTTGTCTATATACTATGTCGTTAAGCTCGGCGTAACGCTTTGGATCTGCCTTGTACGATACCTTGAGCATTGCGTTAGGCTTGTCGTCGTTGTCGAGGTCGAAATCAACGCTCACTCCGTATGTGCCACCCTTCTCCTCCCTGACGGAGTCTGTGAAGGCAATGGAGAGGCATCGCTTGAGGAAGTCAAGTTCGAGATCGCTCTGTGGCGTGAATGGTACGTCGGCGGTGTAGAAGATGCTGACGTTGGCAAGCGGTGTGGCTTGTTTCTTTGTGAAGGTATGTACAGACTTGCCACCTATGACACGTGGTATGTTGGCTTCCTGTGCCTTCTCATGCTTGTCCTTGGCAGGGAGCGAGGCAAGGTACTGGCATAGCATACGGCGCAGTTCGGCATCATCGTAGTTACCGATTATGACGGTCTTGAATGCCGCGGCATCGCTGAATAGTTCCTTGTATATCTGTAGGATACGGTCGTAGTTCACCTTGTCGAGCGTTGATTGCACCACAGGCGCGAGGCGTGGGTTGTGGGCATAGAGTATAGCCTTGATTGAGTCGTTGTAATCGACCTTAGGCGAGGCGTTGCGGTTGGTGAGGAAGGCACGATTGCGGTTGATGAACTCGCGGAAGGCGAGTGTGTCCTTGCGTGGCTGTGTGAAGTAGAGGTAGGTAAGCTCGAACATCTCCTTCATGTCCTTGATGGATGCGCTTGCGCTGATTGCCTGTTCCTTCATGCCAACCGATGGCGTAACACTCACGGTCTTGCCTGTGAGCATCTTGCGGAGTGTCATGGCATCGAAGTTGCCTACGCCACCTTCGGTTGTGGCACTTGTGATAAGGCTGAAGTTAGGGATGTCGTCGGTGCCATAAACAGATGTACCGCCTTCTGCCTCCATACGGAGGGTTATGCCGTCGGTGCTGAAGTCTGTCTTGCGGGCATATACCTTCATGCCGTTTGACAGTGTTAGCTCGGTGAAGCCATGCTTGTATGGTTTCTCTGCTATGATGCTACCAGCCTTAGGCAGATTCGTGATGAGTGCCTTGCCGATGGTCTGCTCGGTGTATGGTGCATAGCTAATACGCTGTGCGGCAGTCACAACCTGCTCTATCTGATGCTCGTCGGGCAGGATGACTGATGGCTTGTCAGGTGCGTACATCACTACCACCTGATTGCGGTCGGTGATGAGTTCACGCACGGCACGATTGACCTCATCGAGCGTAACCTCACGGTCAAACTTCTTGGCTAAATCGAGGGCACAGTCCTCCGAGATGATAGGTTCTCCTGAGAGGAAGTTGCTGACGCAGTCATTGACGTAGTGTGAGTTGCGGTAGTCAGTGCGCATCTTGTGGCGACGCTCTGCAATGTTCATGCGCAAGGCCTTGGCGCGCTGAAGCTCCGACGGGGTGAAGCCGTGCTGACGTGCCTGTTCTGCTATGCCGACGGATGCGATGATGCCACCGAGTATGTTGTCCTGCTTGCAGCTCACGCTCATTGAGAATGCCTCCTTGGTCTTGCTTACGAAGAATGTGGATGCATGCGCTGATGCGCTCTGCACTGGTGAGGCAGTCTGGTAGCGAAGCTCCGAGTAGCGGTCGTTGAGCATGTTAGTGATGAGTGCGTCGATGTAGTCGGCACGGAGATATGCCTCGCTGTCCTTCTCGTTGTCGGGTGTAGCATTGCGCTTCTGGTAGAGGTGGCAGAGTACGATAGGCTGCTCTGCGTCTTTCTCTATGGCTACAATCATGGAGTCATTGTCAGTAACTGGGTAGTAGATGCGCTCCGCTGCATTGCGAGGCATAGGGATTGACGAGAAGGTACGGCGTATCTTCTTCTCCACCTTGTCCACGTCTATGTCACCCACTACGATAATGGCTTGCAGGTCGGGGCGATACCACTTATGGTAGTAGTCGCGGAGGTCTTGGTAAGGAAAGTTATCGACGATGTCCATATAGCCTATAGGCAGGCAGTCCTCATACTTCGTTCCCTTATATATCTTAGGCATGGCCTGTTCCATGAGTCTCTGCACCGCCATGCCTGCACGTCGGTTGCGCCATTCCTCATGTATCACGCCACGCTCCTTGTCTATCTCCTTGTCCTCAAGGAGGAGGTAGTGGCTCCAGTCGTGGAGTACCAAGAGGCATGAGTCGATGATGCCCTCACGCTTGAGAGGTGCAGAGCCTATGTGATAGACGGTCTGCTCCACTGAGGTATAGGCATTGAGGTTAGCACCAAACTTCACGCCAATGCTCTCGCACCATGGCACTATGCCGGGCTTGTCGCCCTTACCGGGGAAGTTCTTTGTTCCGTTGAATGCCATGTGCTCAAGGAAGTGAGCCAGTCCACGCTGACGAGGCTCTTCGAGTATCGAGCCTACACGCTGAGCGATGTAGAAGTCTGCTAGTCCACGCTCCTTGTCATTGTGACGTATATAGTACGTCATGCCATTCTTCAGCTTACCTTTTCGCACGGCAGAATCATGCGGTAGCTGTGCCGATGCCGTGAGCGGCAATAGCATGAGTGCGATGATGGATAATATGTTTCTTCGCATTGTGATTGTCTTGTTTATTGTCTTCTATCTGTTATACTTTTTGCTTACTGCACCGGCTGTCCTTTTACACCTTATTGTTTATATAGGCGTGCAGGATGATGCTTGCCAACTCGTGCCGAGACTACTTGATGAGTGATGCCGTAGCCTCTGGTATGAAGTCGTTGGTAGAGTTGTTCGTGTCGATATACTTGCCGTTGGCATCCTGCTTGCGAATGACAGACTTATTGAAGCGGGTCTCATCCTTATCTACCTTACCGCAGTATGTCCAGCCTGCATCGATGCTTGCATCGAGCACGTTCCACTCACGGACAGACTCCACGCTAAGGTTCACGCCATCAAGAATCCAGCTGTTTGGTACCTTGTAGATTCCCTTCTTGGTCATCTCCTTTGAGAAGTCGCCAAAGACAAACATGTACTTGGCATCATAGACATAGTTCTCCAGCCAGTCCTCCTTCGTTGTACGCATCTTGGCGATAGCCATTGAGTTGAAGCCACGGCTATGGAACTGGTAAACGGTTGCCGTGTAGCAGTACCACTTGTCAAGGTTAGGTGCAGAACCGTCTGGGTCGGTGAATTTGGCATTGGTTGACTCATCGTATATCTCGAAGTCGGCATCGCTCTGGTCGATGGACTTATGGTATGATTCCTTGTGGTTGATGGCATTGACTGCGATCTTGATGCTCTTGCCTGCCTCTACTGGCACGCTCTTGCCATCACCCGGAATCATGTAGCAAGCCTGTACCGAGAAGGCTTCTGACATAAGGTCAGGTGTGTAGTCGTACTTCTGTGTTGTGAGAAAGGCTGACTCAAGGAGTGCGATGCTGTCAGCATAGAGCGTCATGTCAGAGTTATTGGTGATGATGATGTACTGGTCACCGGAGTATGAACCTCCCTCATCAGTTGATGTGCCTGTGAAGAATATCTCACTGATGACGAATCCACCCTGTGCCGTGAAGGTTGATGCCACGAGCGATACGGTAGGAGCATCGGCGGTAATCTTCACGTTCTCGCTTCGGAGCTCGATGTCCTTTTGTCCACGGATGCCGTTGTATGTAAAGTCGAGGTGTCCACGAACCTCCACATTGTATGTACCTTCCTCCAGTCCCTCTACGTTGAGGCTGTAGCCCTTGGCTGTCTTAACGAAACGGTCGCCCGCAGCGGTGTGCACTGCCTGTGTGTTCACGTTGGTCAGAGTAGCCGAAGCGCTGGAGAGAACGGCGTTCTCAAGGTTGGCTGGCACTTCGAGGGATATGGATGTCACTGGTACGACAGGGATTGAGTCGTCGTCACTCTTGCATGATACCATTGTCATGCCTACTGCGAGCATCATCATGATGCCACTGATTAATGTCTTCTTCATTGTCTTTGTTGCTTATCGCCTCCTGTGCGCATCGCCAGTGGTTGCCCGTTGGCGTAACGTGGAGGCTTCGTTATTATTATATTATTATTTATTATCTCTTTGCGGTATTCCTGCCGAGGATGGTTGGAATGGCTAAAAGCACAGGCCTATAGCAAGTCTCGCCCCTGTCTGATGAGAGCCTACGGAGCAGGCTGTGTAGCTCATGCCCGCATCGGCATAGAGACCATAGGTTGTCCTTGGCATGTCGTAATCGGCACGGAGATGGATGGCGAGTGTGGTGAAGTCAGCCTTCAAGTAACGTTCCTTGTGACGTATCATGTCGGTGAAGGATGGCTTCATATTGGCATAAGGCATCGTGACCGTACTGCGGAGCGATGTGCTATGCTGTGCCTGTGCATCAAGCATGAGCCTTACAGCTCGTCGTTGCATCAAGAAGCATTGGGCATCCACTTCGGCGTAAGCATCAGTATGTTCCATACGTCGAAGTGGGTAGGCATATTCCTCCGATTCGGTGCGGTAGCCACCCACGGCTATGACGTTCCACGATGCTCTGCCATAGAGTGCACCAAGATGCGCATCCGTCAGTCTGTAGTGATACATGGAAAGAGTCGCTATCGTCGGGTACGAACCGCCATAAGCCTCGCCTCCCACATTCTCATCGCCCACGTGGCGTGCTAACTTTACCCCACTGAAGACGGCAGAGTTAGCACCCCCTTTCTTCTGCCTCCAGCCGAGGGACATCTCAGCTCGTTCCTTGGTGAGCATGGTGAGAGGCATGGCATTGAAGTCAGCCAGTTTCCTCTCGTAATGGTGCTCACAGAGCATAAGGTCGGCATAGATGCCTCTACAGGCATGAGGCACGAGGTTTAGTCGGATGGCTGTGCCACCACCGTCATGGTAGAGACTGCGCTTGTCGCCTGAGAAACGTGTGTAGTCCGAGCCGAGACCAGTAAGCTGATACTCTGGTATCACACCATCCTCGTTGTAGAATGCCACGGAGTTGGTCTGTCGGTAGATGTTAGTCTCTACGGCTAAGCCTATGTCGTATATTCCGATGGTATAGGCACAGCCAGTCCTCAGTGTGAGGTCAGTTACTATGCCTCGCATCCTTGGGTCGCGTTCCCTGTATTCCTGCTCTGCCCTGAACTCCATCTCACCGCCAAGGCAGAACCTGCCAAGACGGGTTCCATATCCCCCTGCAAAGCGATAGCACTCTCCCTTGGTGTCGCCACCGAGCGTGTCAGCAAGGATGTAGGGGCGAAGCAGTGCGTAGTCGGCTGTTGACCTCCAGCGCACATCGTGGTTAGTGCCTGCAGTGTAGGATGCCTTGCCCCATACCGCCGTCTTGTCAGACAACCTGAGATATGTATCGACACCTACCAGAGTATGGAGAAAGCCTGTGCCGTCCTCCTCAACGAAGGCTTCCGACTGCTTCCTTCCATCCATGCTCAGGGTGAGCTGTGAGAGCGACGAAACGAACATGGCGGAGCGCAAGGCTGGGTTGAGGCTCTCCGACACGCGGAGGCTGTTCCATAGCGAGAGGTGCTCCACCTGTGCCGTGTCGGTGACAGAAGCCTCAGCCTCATTGGTGAGGCTCAGCAGGCAGAATGCTGTTATGAAAGCGTATGATTTCTTCATCGTTCAGTCGAGATATAGGATATTGAGTTCCGCATGGTTAGCGGTCTTGTGGCTCAGGTCGACGTAGTCGCTCTGTGCACGAAACTGGCGTATGCGTTCGTTGCCCATTCCGTCGCTGACCGTAACTACTCCCTCGATGGTCACAGAGTATGCTCCGCGAAGGAGTTCAACCTCCAGACGGGAGTCACGGAACTGTGAACTCGTAGTGGCCTGCCTCGTGTTCACGTTCACCACTACCGCCTGAGCCTGAATGTTAGTGATTGATGCACTATCGGGAGTGCGGAGCGTGATATATGCAGTGGAGAAGATGTCGTTCTCCTCCTTGTGGCACGACACAATCAGGGATGCCAAAGCCACGATGAGCGTAATGAGTATCTTATGGTTCATAGCTTTAAATTCATTTCGAGTCCGAAGTATGGAGTAACGTGGCGTCGTATCGTAGCACCTCGGCTTACGTAGTCGGGCGTGTAGTCCCATAGCTTGTTGCAAAACATCGCCACACTTATACGGTCGGCAAGCAGACGCTTTGTTACCTTGAAGTTGAGGTTCATGCTGAACGGCACCACGTTGCGCTCGAAATTGGATGGTGAGTTCTCTCGCACAAGGTAGCGGAGGTAGGGATTACTTTCGCACTCATCAGTCCACTCGTGAACCGTTCCGTCGGGAGCGATGTAGCTGACTGGGTAGTTATCAACCTCCTTGCGTTGTGAGGATGTGTACCACAGACACTGGGCAGACACCGAGAATCCGAGACGTAGTCGGGGTACGTTGGTGTCAAGGGTAAAGTTAGTGTTGAAGCTCTCTCGCACCGACCCGTCGTTGTTCTGATATAGACCCACGTACTGTATCTGGCGGTTATCAAGCACCTGCGAAGGACGGTAGGCATCCTCCAAGGAATTGTTGTAGGTGGTGCGAAAGTAAGCGCCGTTCACAGTAAGACGGGTGAGGATGACTGGCACTCTCTCAGTCTCAAACGTATATTCAACGCCCTCCTTCAGCGTGAGGCTACCGTTGGTGTAGTTGTAGTAGCCCGAAAGCTCGTCTGTCTCCGTGTATGGGAGGTCAGCCAATGACGGAGAAGCACTTAGGCTCGAAGCTTCGATGACGGATGCATCATACTGGCGGAAGTGGTAGGAGTCGTAGTGAGGCTGACTGCGGAATCCTGATTCCATATTCTCGCGGAAGAGAGTTACCGAGAGGCGGTTGCCACCGATGCTCACATCGGCTGTCAGCTCCATCTTGCGATTGCGGGCTGGCTCAAGCTTGACGTTACGCGGATTACGCACATAGGTCATTAGGTTGATGCGTCGGTAGTCAGGATTATCGTGATAGTAGTTGAGCTGCACGAAGTCAAGGTAGAGCATGTCAGGGAAGAGCTGTTCCATGGTTGGCATCTTCGTGTGGCATCCCAATCCTGCGGATAGGCGGATGGTGACTGGCTTGTCCCCGATGGTGAAGCGTGGCAGCGTATAGCCGAGGTTGGCACGAGGGTCGAGGTAGAAGTGGCTGTGCATCACGTAGTCATTGGGCAGGTTGGTCATGCACGATGACCTTACACCTGCCATAAGCTCTAACGTGCCGATACCAAGAGGGAGCTTCATCTGCTCCTCGGCAAAAAAGGACAGGCGACGGTTGGCTGGTATGTCGCTCAGTGCCCTCTGGCGTGATGACACACCAGTGTAGGCAGGAGTCATCGGGTCGAATATCTGTCCCCTGCCAAGATTCTTGTCCATATTCCAGTCCGTTCCGATGAGGAGAGTATTCGTTATCCTTTCGCTTGGCACACGCAGACGGGCATTGAGCTTCATGAACACATTGAGAGGCTTGCCCTCCGTAGCGTGGCTGCCTATATATTTAAAAGGAAGAATCACGGCATCGTTCTCCCCCTCAGTCTTGGCCGTAGGCGCTATGGTCATGCGCTGAAGCTGCACGAGACGTGTGCGCTCCGTCTTGTCATACTCATAGGCTGACGACATGGTGGCATCCACGCTTCGCAACCACGTAGCCTTAGCCATCCTGAGCTGGAGGGATAGGTTCGTCGTAAGGCGATTGTAGCTCGAACGGTACGAGTCCTCCGCACCATGATTGATGTCGGGGTCAGACTTATCGTCGTCGAATGAGCCTGTGTAGTCAATATTGGCAGAGAAGGTGGCATGATACGCATTGCTTGACCATTGCTTGACCAGTCGGGCAGACAACGTCAGTCGCTTGTAGGTCTCGTACGTGTTGCGAGGATCAGCCTTGGAGTTCAGGTAGTCAGCACTCACGTTGAGGGTGAGACGTCGGCTCTCCCATTCAGTATCCTTTGCCACGTACATCAGCTTGGAGCCCATGTCCGTCTTTAGGCGGAAACGGAGATCGCGTCCCCCTTTCCTTCGTTCAATCTTCACCAGACCGCTTGTCAGGTCGCCATACTCCACGGATGGAATGCCCCTGATTATCTCCACCCTGTCTATGTCGTCAGTGGAGATGGAACGCATATCAACGCCAGCATTGGTATTGTCTCGGTTCGTTGCCGCGGCATCCCACGCACCAGACATGTACTGCATATTGGCATTAGTAGATATCGGTGCGCCATCAATGACGAAGCTCGTGCCGAGAGCCGACGTGGCATAGTTGCCGTTGCCTGTGGCAATCTCTCTTATATATATGTTATTGGGAGTATTGAGCGAAGGAGTCGATGCCCTACCGCCAGGGAGAAGTTCCAGCAGGTCGGAGAAGCTTGAAGGTTGTAGGTGTTCCATTGCCTGCTTCCTTATGACTGAGGCACTTGACAAGCCCCTGCTCTCCTGAGCTGTCACAACCACCTCGCCAAGTGTATTTTTCTCGGAATAAACGGTGAACATCTTGTATGTGTTGTCGGGAGTGCGCCCCGTGTCCAGAGGCTTGTAGCCAAGATATGTTATCCTTATGCGTCGACAATCATTTGCCTTGTTGTTTCGGTCATCTTTCAATCTGCTACTTAGGTCACCATTTTGGGGTATGTCGAAGCGTCCGTCATCATGCGTCACGGCAATCGCCTTACCCGTCTGCCCGTCTGAGATGATTGCCCCTACGATAGGCTCTTGGGTGGTAGCATCCAGTACGATGCCCCAGCTAATCGATTGCGCATTAGCTGTTTGAACGGCTGCGGTGAACATCACAATCAGTATTATGAATAGCTTTTTCTTTCCTTTATATATAGTCATTGATACCCTACTGTTTTTAATGCAAAGTTAGGGCAATATTACCTTGCCGTCAATACCCAAAACTTGGTATATTTAGGGCAGGAGTTACCAGTCCAACAGTTAGAAGCATCTGCAGCTTACATTTTAGTTCCAATTATCGTAGCGTACGATGGACGCTTGTGATGGATGCAGGTTTGTCGGAAGCCAGCCTCATCAAGAAGCGACTGGAGCTGTTCTGGAGCATAAGCTGTCATTCCTTCCACTACGCTTGTCCACATGCTCTCAGTATCAACTACCTCCACCATTATGGCAAAGCAACCACCAGGCTTGAGTACCCTATACACCTCCTTCAAGCAGTTTGGCAGGTCAGGCCAAAAGTAAACAGTCTCAACAGCCGTCACAAGGTCAAACGAATCGTTCTCGTAAGGCAACTGGGCTGCCGTTCCTTGTTCCACGAATACTTGCTTCCCAAGAGCCTTGGCATTCATGCTCCGTGCCTTCGCCACACTCTCCTCCGAGATATCAATGCCATAAACCCTGCCTCCATTGCTGCGTTTCAGCAGTCTCTGCAGGGTAGCGCCACCGCCACATCCGATGTCAAGCATCGTCCATCCGTCCTTAATATCAACGAGACTAAGTCCCCAATTAGTTAGGGGAGCATGACATAGGTTCATTACTTTCAGCATCATTCTTCCCATCCAACCCTGAGGATGTGCACAATTCGTAAAAAACGTATTCAGTATATTCTTCATAACTTATTGTTTTTTTTGCGCAAAGATACGCCGAAGGTATGTAAGATGCAATACTCAAAAATGGGGTATTTTTCCTTACTCTTCCTATTGGTTTATACCCAAACGTGATTATTTCTTCCATAGCATTTCTGGTTCTACGAGAAATCGTGTGGGTGATTTTTTTCTCCAACCACGAACCCTTAGCACGACGTAGTCAATAAACACGAACTTTCAAGTCCTCTTGTTAGTTTATTACACTAAGACAACCTGTGTTGTCTGCGAATGGCACAAATGCTGTTCAGATGATTGACGGGCTAAAATGATTCGTGTAATTGGTTACGCCGAGCTAAAGGTTCGTGGTTAAAACAAATTATCCACACAAAATCTTGCGAACTGTACGGTTGAGAACACAGAAATATTAGTGTTTTTTAATCTCCCACAGAGCTCACAGAGCACACAGAGTTTTTATTCTTAATCCTCTGATTTATTTAGAGCTCACAGAGGTCGCTTGCGCTCCGTGGAGCTCTCAG
>JAFZVY010000051.1 GCA_017617575.1 Bacteroidaceae bacterium
ACAGTTGTAGTGGTATTTGCTGCCAATGAATTGACAACAGAACCCATTAAGAACAACAATGACAACATAATAGGTTTCTTTTTCATTACCAAAAAGGTTAGTTATTAATAATTGGTTAGTAATATAAGGTTGAAAGAACCTGCATAAATAAATTCTTGTTCCGATGCAAAAATATGAGAAATACACATTCACCGCTACAATTTCACACAAAAAAACGCATTCTTCATTGCATTTCTTATTCTAAATCATCATAATAATTGAATAATCCATCAATAGCTGCGCCTATATCAGTTACTATACTCGAAGCAACACTCGGATATACTCGATTGCAATTGAAACAATGTTTGTAACACGTTATTACCAAAGCAAAAACGAGGGTACGTCCATAATGGACGCACCCTCGTTAATCATTCTATATTCAAAAACTAAAGGAATACAGTCATCATTTTATACCCAAACATGATATGTTTGAGAATAGGCCTTACTTCTTGCCGTCATTTATCTCTACCGTCTGTAGGGAAGCTTCAAGCTCACGGATAAGGGCACGCTTCTTTTCTTCTGGCGCCCAGATAAAACCTTCGGCTACAATGACACGGTTGTTTGGCTCGTCAACGAATGAGTAAGAGACGAATGGACCTCCAAATGGTGCTTTGTTGAATACCCAGAGTCCACGTACCTGATATACGAACCTACCGTTGATGGTTGTCTTTGAGTCAACAACACTACGAGGGTCGGTACACATATAGTTCACCTCTGTATCGCCATATATCCACTTACTCATAGCAGAGTCACGCTTCTGGATAAATGTCTCCTTATTGAAGTCATCCATGGAAGTAAATGGGTAGGCGTACATACATACATTCATAACCTGAAAACGCTTGCTTGAAACGGCACGGAAGAAGTTGTCCTTCTCGAATACAGCATCCACATCAATAGGAGCGCAGATATTGGCATTGAACATCTTCTTTGCTTCCTTCTTAACGGCTGCACTATGACGCTTGACGAGTAAATCACGCTCACGCTTCAACTCATGCTGCACAAAGAGGTTGAGAATACTATCCTGTTTGCCGTCAAGGAATATCATCATACGGTCACTTGTTGGTGCCTTAACCGTAACGACAATCTGAGGCTGTGCATTAACGTCATACTCCACATCAAGTGAAGGCTCTGTGTATTTAGGGTCTATGTCTGCAATAAAGATATTGCCATACATAAGGTACTTTCCATTATAGTCACGTGGCTCAAGGGCTGTAACACGGAAGTTTGGTTCCAACTGAGGAATACCGACGATAGGACAATCTACAATCTTACGGAACTCAATGCCGTCACCAGCACTCAGCCATGACTTGTGAGCCACGAGCAACAGTTCGTAAGGAGCGCTAAGCACCTTTGCTGTCGCCTTACCTTTTTTCTGTGTACCACCTCCACCGCAAGAAGAGAGAATGGCAGATGATGCCACAAGCACCATTGTAATGATAAAAACAAAACGCTTCATCTTATAACTTCATTTATGATTTTTGCCACAAAGTAACGATATTATCTGTCAAACACCAAACAATTAGTGATAGAAAGTACATATCACGTCCTTACACACCCAGTCAACTAAAACTCAGCAACATAATTTTAACAGAGACTTCCTTCGCCCCTTTATACGGGATAGAAACAAGGAGGATTCGGCAAAATAATGAGTAATTATCAACAATCAATTAGTAATGAATAATGAGTAATTAGTAATAGCATCTTCATTCATTATACGAGTTATTAATTACCCTATAGTAACTACTCCCCGCCCTGAAAGGCGAATGAGGGCGCAGAAGAGAGACTAAATGCCTCTCTGTCCCGAAATGAGGGGAGAACAGTGCCCTGCTCGACGGAGGAACGGGGTCTGGGGAGGGACCATCATTTCATTTTAGCAATCTCCGTTCCTGCAAGCAGGAAGCATCCAAGTCCATAGTCATCAAAATCTGGACACCTGTCATACGTAACAGGCTGTGAGTCGCTTGGTTGTTTACCCGTGCCCTGAACATATCCGAGGAAGCCATCAGCATGTACGCAATCCTTGACCATGGCATTCCAAGTAGCGATGATGATAGGCTTATACTTCTTTGCTGGTAACATTCCGTGGTTCACGCCCCAAGCCATACCGTAAATGAATAGAGCCGTACCACTCAACTCCTTACCACCATAGTTACTCTCGTCGTGAAGGCTCACGTTCCAATACTTATCTGCTCTCTGGCACTTGAGCAGGGCCTTTGTCATCATAAGATAATCACGCTTATAGTCCTTGAAATGAGGGTCGGAAGGGAGTGCTTCCATGGCACGCACAAGTGCTGCATACACCCAACCGTTTCCACGACTCCAATAGCAGTTCTTGCCATTTGGTTCTTTATATGGAGGTACAAAATCCTTGTCTCTCCACCAAAGACCTTCCTTTGTGTTGAACAATCCTCCAGCTATGCTGTCACGTGAAGTGCGATACATCTGCCATCCCTGTTCTGCATAACGAAGATAATCCTTGTCACCACGCAACTCCATCACTCGACTCAACTTTGAGAGTGCAGGAAGTCCCATCTGAATGGCATCAATCCATGTCCAGTCACCAAACGAGCCAGTGGAAGAGCCATTACCCTGCTTCTGCGGAACGTTACGGCAAGCGATAAGATGGTCAAAGCACTCCACAGTAGGAGCGATATGTCCCATATCTATATATGTCTGCGAACAGCAATAGTCGTCCGCATCACGTGTAGTCACACCATTACGAGGAATCCACTTGTGTGCATTTCCCCAATCGGAGATGTACTTATAATAAGTATCGTATTTCTCCCCACCTATCTGACGCTCAAGCTCAGTGAGAGCCATAAGTCCCTCAAAGTACACGCCACGTGTCCATAGGTTGCTCGGACGTTGTTTCTTGACAAACGTAGGTGCACCAGCATCAGGATACTTGTTAATGAAATAGTCATTGGCAAGCTCCATCGTCTTCACCACGTCCATGTTGGTCTGTGCCACGCATCCAGTAAATGCAGCACAAATAGCAATAATAGTATTTACGATTCTTTTGTTCATAACAATTGAGTTATTAACTCTATGGTCAAAATATTAGAAGCAATAGTCTTATACATTTAGCCCTTACTTCGCAAGTGCGTTGATGAGATAATTTTCAAGCGCATTAGTTTCCATGTGAAGCTTGAACTCTCCACCTCGTGCAACGGATATGCCACCTGTCTCCTCACTTACCACAATGGCAATGGCATCACTCTGCTGAGTTATTCCAAGTGCAGCACGATGACGAAGACCCAGTTCCTTTGGTATGTTAAGGCTATGGCTCACAGGAAGGATACATCCAGCAGCAACGATGCGATCATGACTAATAATCATAGCACCATCGTGAAGCGGACTGTTCTTGAAGAATATGTTCTTAATCAATTCTGTGTTTACCTTGGCATCTATTACCTCACCCGACTTTGTGATGTCGTTGAGCAACATGTCACGCTCTATGATAATCAACGCTCCCTGAAAATTCTTGCTCATATAGTCACAAGCCATCACGATAGGAAGGATTGTCTCGTCATCCTGCTTGTCATCATCCGTGGCATGCTTGATGAAGAAACGTGTGAGCACAGACAATCGTCTCTGCGAACCGAGCGTAAGGAAGAATCGTCTGATTTCTTCCTGAAAGATGATGATGAGGGCTATGACTCCCACACTAACCAACTTGTCAAAGATGGAACCAAGCAACTTCATCTGCAACACCTGTGACACGGCTATCCATGTGATGACAAACACAAGGATGCCATAGAAGATGTTGAGCGAACCACTCGCCTTCATCAATCTGTATATGTAGAACAGTAACGTCGCTACACAGAATATGTCTATTGCGTCTTTTATTCCAAATTCAAACATCGTCACAAAGTGAAGTTAAAAGTTAAAAATTGAGTTTGTGAGTTCTTAAGTTTTTCAGTTCTTACGAGATTTGCAATCAATTATGCATTATGAATTATTAATTTTGCATTAAAGTCTTCACCATGATAGCTACTTCTCTTGCTTCCTTCACATCGTGAACTCTCAAGATACTTGCACCTTTCAAGAGTGATATGGTATTGAGAACAGTCGTACCGTTGAGTGCCTCCAGAGGACTCGTACCGAGTAACTTATAAATCATGCTTTTTCGTGATATACCACTGAGTATTGGAAGTTCAAACACCTTCAACTCGTCCATGTGGTTCATCAACTCATAGTTGTGTTCCACGGTCTTTGCAAAACCAAATCCTGGGTCGAGGATGATATCCTTCTGTCCGAGGTCACGCAACTGCTGAACCTTCTCTGCAAAGTACAAGAGTATCTCCTTCATCAGGTCATCATAGTGAGGATTGTTCTGCATATTCTGAGGATTACCCTTCATGTGCATAAGGATGTAAGGAACACCAAGCTTTGCCACGGTTGCAAACATATCCTTATCGAGTTCACCACCACTTATGTCGTTAATGATATCAACACCAAGCTCCTCCACACACATTCTTGCCACATCAGCACGGAATGTATCAACGCTAACAGGAATGTCTGGGGCAATCTCACGCACAATCTTCATACCCATCTTAAGGCGTCGCATCTCCTCCTCTGGCGATACGTCATCTGCGCCCGGACGTGAAGAGTACGCTCCTATGTCAATCATCTGACCACCTTCGCCAATAATCTGCTCCACCCTATCCCTTATTTCTGCATCCGTCTGCTTGCGGCTTCCGCTATAAAAAGAGTCTGGTGTAACGTTAAGTATTCCCATTATCTGAGGCTCGCTCAAATCAAGAAGTTTACCCCTAACATTTATAGAATATGGTATCAATCCTTTCATTTTTTCTTACTTTTTATGCAAAGATACAAATTGTTTTGTTTCAATAACAAATTCTTTGTACTTTTGTGCTTAAATTTAGTTAAATGACTTTCCTCCACGCCCTTCCTTTTAGGACAAGGAGAAGTTCCAAAGGAATCATTTTGTCATTCACGACTCTAAAAAGAATGTTTCATTTGCCTTATCATACAATTGAGTAACTACTCCCCGTCCTGAAAGGAAGGGGTTGGGGGAAGGTCCTAATTCATAATAATATGTCCATCGAGGAATTATACCAGATTTTCTGCGAACATCCAGAAATAACGACTGACAGTCGTAACGTACCAGAAGGCTCAATATTCTTTGCACTCAAGGGAGAATCTTTCGACGGCAACCAATACGCCATTCCTTCACTCCAGCAAGGTGCATCATTTGCAGTAATAGACGACAAAGCCATATACGACTCTGCCACAGGCGACATCAAGAATCGCCTTATACTTGCATCAGACGTGCTGACAACACTCCAGCACCTCGCCAACTACCACCGTTGCCAGCTCGGCACAACAATAGTGGGAGTGACAGGAACAAACGGCAAGACAACCACAAAAGAACTCATAGCCACGGTTCTCCAGAAGAAATACAACGTGCTCTACACTCAGGGTAACTTCAATAACCACATCGGAGTGCCAAAGACACTTCTCCGCCTCACAAAGGAACATCAGATTGCCGTTATTGAGATGGGAGCAAACCACCCAGGGGAGATAAAGACACTCGTGGAAATAGTACAACCTGACTACGGAATCATCACCAACGTAGGCAAGGCTCATCTCCTCGGTTTCGGCTCATTCGAAGGAGTAATCAAGACCAAGGGCGAGCTTTACGACTACCTTCGCGAGGACAAGGGCACGGTATTCATCAACAACGACAACGAATACCTCAAGGGCATAAGCAACGACCTTCGCCTTATCCGCTACGGACAGAAGGCTGACGACAAACTCCTTGTCAAGGGAGAGTTCATAGAGTGCAATCCGTTCCTCAAGTTCAGCTGGAACACCAACCCTTCAGCATTCTCACCAATGGAAGTACAGACAAAGCTCATCGGTTCGTACAACCTTGACAACGCACTTGCAGCTGCGTGCATAGGAACACTCTTTGCAGTACCAGCCGATGACATATCTGCTGCACTCAGCGAGTACACACCTTCCAACAACCGCTCACAGATGCAGAAGACAGAGGACAACAACCTCGTAATAGATGCCTACAACGCCAACCCAACAAGTATGGCAGCAGCACTCGACAACTTCCGCCTCATGAAGACAGAGCACAAGATGTGCATCCTTGGCGACATGAAGGAACTGGGCGACGCATCAGCAGATGAGCATAAGAAGGTAGTTGAAACACTTGCAAAGTCAGACTTTGAGAAGATATGGCTCGTAGGTGATGAGTTTCAAAAAGTCGTCAAGGAACTATATCCAGAAGGTGTATCTTCGCTCTTCACTCTCTTCCCAACCGTGGAAGAAGTGAAAACTGAGATTACATCCAACAAGCCAAAGGGTTATACAATCCTTATCAAAGGTTCAAACAGCACCAAGCTTATCCAGACTGTTGAGTTACTATAACAGCTTTGTGAGCTATATACTAAATAAGATTTAAGAGAACCCGCCAGCAAAGCTGGCTAAATTACCAATCTTACCAATCTTTAATCCATTAAAATAGGCTTATATTCCTATAGAAAATCTTTAGACATAAATATTTATGCAAAGATTGGATTAAAGATTGGTAAGATTGGTAATTTAGCAACTGAAGGTTGTGGGTTCTAAAAATTATATGTTTTTATTTTCCGTATTTAGCAAATAACTCACAAGCTACTTTCAAGTTATCAGTCCAAGGAATTGCCAGCATTACGCATACGAACAGGAGCAGTTCCATTTCCACTGTCATCCTCATCATCAAAATCGAATGATTTACCCGTTACACCAGCACCACCCGTTTTTACGCTACCAGCAAGTATTGATGCACGAATACTTGTCTTACGAACCTCTGTACGAGGTGAGAAATAAATCTTTTCCATTATATTTTCTGTCTTTTGTTTAATATTCATATATATTACATGATGCAAAAGTACATCATTTATCCATAACAACCAAACAATCACCGAAGAAACTATCCACACCCATATCTCGCTTCATTTACACCCATATCATTTTAGTTTTACACCCATATCTCCAGAGTGGGAGATATGGGTGTAAATGTAAAATGACAGCACAAACCATATACAAGGAAAAACGATTGGTTCTTTCTCGTATCTATAACATAACGAGGGTGTATCGACGTTAATTCGTGATACACCCTCATAAAGATATATTTATATTTAAGCTATGCTGTTTTGTGCGCTTATGCGCAATGGTAACGCATTACAACGCTGCCTTGAGGCGAGTGATGAAGTCGTCGGCATCTGCCTTGGTGATGCAAAGTGGTGGGAGGAGACGGAGAACGTTTGTTCCGCTACAGCCAGTGAAGCAATGCTGCTCCTTGACGAGGCGTGTACGTATCTCCTTGTATGGCACGTCAAGCTCAATACCAATCATGAGTCCCTTACCACGTACATCCACTACGTGTGGAAGACGCTCAGACTTGAGACGCTCCATTATGTATTCTCCAACCTCGGCTGCATTCTCTACGAGGTGCTCGCTCTCGATTACGTCAAGTACGGCAAGGGCTGCTGCACAAGCAAGGTGATTGCCACCGAATGTTGTACCGAGCTGTCCATATACTGGCTTGAACTTAGGTGAGATAAGCACACCTGCCATTGGGAAGCCGTTACCGATACCCTTGGCAACTGTAATCATATCCGGCTTGACGCCAAGGTGCTGGTGAGCAAAGAACTTACCGGAACGGCCATAGCCACATTGTATCTCGTCGCAGATAAGGACTGTATCATGCTTTGTACAGAGGTCACGAAGTCCACGGAGGAAGTGTGCATTGACGGAGCGAATGCCACCTACACCCTGTATGCACTCAATGATGACGGCACACACATCGTCCTTCTCTATCTCTGCCCTCCAAGCCTCAAGGTCGTTGAGTGGAAGGAATGTGACGTGCTTGTTGTCGTTGATTGGAGCCACAATCTTTGGGTTGTTTGTAGCCTCAACAGCCAATGATGTACGGCCATGGAATGCTTTCTGTGCAGCAAGGACACGAGTCCTGCCATTATGGAAACTTGCAAGCTTGAGAGCATTCTCATTAGCCTCAGCACCTGAGTTGATGAGGAAGAACTGGTAGTCGTCATAACCGCAAACCTTGCCAAGACGGTGTGCAAGTTCCTTCTGCAACGGATTCTGTACTGAGTTAGAATAGAAGCCGAGCTTAGCAACCTGCTTGCTTATTGCCTCTACATAGTGTGGGTGAGCATGACCGATAGATATGACGGCATGACCGCCATAGAGGTCGAGGTACTCCTGTCCCTTATCGTCCCAAACCTTGCAACCCTTTCCTTTGTCGATTGCAATGTCAAATAATGGATATACGTCAAATAGTTCCATGATATTTTGAGTTTTTAAGTTTGTAAGTTTATAAGTTTTTATGTTTTTGCGGCCATACTGTTGTACTTTATTCACAACAACTAAAAAACTCACAAACTTACCAACTCAACTTTTAACTTTTAATTTTTAACTTTTAACTCTAACAACGCACCAGCGGTGTTAGAATGCGCTTGCCTTGAGGTTCAGTCCTGCCTTCTCGTCCAAGCCGAACATGATGTTCATGTTCTGTACTGCCTGACCGACTGCTCCCTTGAGGAGGTTGTCGATGATGCTTGTTACAACGACCTTGCGACCGAAGACCTCTGTGTGGACGAGTGCCTTGTTTGTGTTCACCACCTGCTTGAGGTCGAGGGCTGAGTCTGAATAATGAGTGAAGGCAGCATCACGATAGAAGTCCTTGTAAAGCTGTGCTATCTCCTCTGCCGTCTTTGGCTTGTCAAGCGTAACAACCTCTGTACAGAAGATGCCACGGGCAAAGTCACCACGGTAAGGGATGAAATCAACTGTTATGCCGTCACCCTCATAGCCCTCGTCAAGTGTGTCGATTGCACGTGGCGCAGAAGATGGGCGAAGCTCATTGAGTGTCTGACATATCTCGTGCAGGTGCTGATGTGTGAACAACTTATACACAGAGAAGTTATTGTTACGCCAAGAGAAGTGAGTCGTTGCACCTGGCTTCTGACCAGCACCCGTACTACCAGTTATGGCATTAACGGCTATATCGTGAGTGAGAAGTCCTGCCTTGGCAAGTGGAAGGAGTCCTTCCTGAATGCAAGTGGCAAAGCATCCCGGATTAGCAAGATGCTGACACTTGGCTATCTCCTCACGGTGAATCTCAGGAAGACCATACACATAGTCGTGGTCGCCCTTGATGCGGAAGTCCTGTGCAAGGTCGATTATCTTTACGCTTGCAGGAATGGTGTGTTCCTTGAGGAACGCCTCACTCTTGCCATGTCCGAAACAGAAGAACACGACATCAACCTTATCGAAAGGCATCTCGCTCGTGAACTCAAGCTCCGTGTCGCCCAGGAGTCCCTCATGAACGTCATATACCTTGTTGCCTGCATTCGACTCAGAGTTGGCAAACGCAATCTCCACCTCTGGATGATTGAGCAAGAGACGTATCAGCTCTCCACCAGTGTAGCCTGCAGCACCTAATATTCCAACTGAAATCATACCTGTGGCCCCCCATCCCCCGAAGGGGGCGTCCTTCGGGACAAGGGAGCATATTTTTTATTTATTAAACAAATTTTTATTAACACATATTTACCAGATATAACCTTCTATATCCGGAGGCCGCCCCCTTCGGGGGCTGGGGGGCTTTACCTTTCCTCTTCTGGATGAGCGAGGTAGTAAGCACGAAGTGCTGTACTTGTCACCTTGATGAATCCCTTGGCATCCTCTGAAGACCATGCCTTGGCAGTCTCTCCGTACTCGCCGAGCTTGTTCTTGACAAGGTCGTTAGGAGAGTCAACGCCTACTGTCTGGAAACAGAGTGGACGAAGTTCGAGTGTCACCTCACCAGTCACGTTACGCTGTGAACTTGCGAGCATAGCCTCGATATCTGCCATTACCGGCTCAAGGTACTGTGACTCGTGGAGGAACATACCGTACCAGTTGGCAACCTGATCCTTCCAGTACTGCTGCCACTTAGAGAGTGTATATTTCTCAAGGAAGCGGTGAGCACCGATGATAAGCATTGGGGCAGCAGCCTCAAAGCCTACACGTCCCTTGATACCGATGATAGTGTCGCCCACGTGACAGTCACGACCGATACCGTATGCAGCACCAATCTCCTCTACAGCCTGAATGGCCTTAATCTTGTCGTCGTACTTCTTACCGTTGACTGAGCAAAGCTCACCCTTCTCAAAGCCGAGCTTCAAGATTTCAGGTCCCTGCTTTGTCACGTGCTTGAGGTATGCAGTCTCAGGAAGTCCCTGTGTAGAGTCGAGAATCTCGCCACCACAGATTGATGTTCCCCAAATACCTACGTTATATGAATACTTGAGCTTAGTGAAGTCAGCTGCAAAGCCGTTGGCATTAAGATAGTCAATTTCCTCCTGACGACTGAGGTTGCCATCACGAGTAAGAGTGATGATTTCAACACCCGGAGCCATAACGAGGAATGTCATGTCGAAACGAATCTGGTCGTTACCAGCACCTGTTGAACCGTGTGCAATGGCACTTGCACCAATCTCCTTTGCGTAGCGAGCGATGGCAAGAGCCTGGAAAATACGCTCTGAGCTAACAGAGATAGGGTAACAGTTGTTGCGGAGTACGTTACCAAAAACCATATACTTAAGAGACTTAGCATAGTACTCCTGAGTTACGTCGAGAGTAACATACTTAGTAGCTCCGAGCTTGTAAGCATTCTCCTCATTAGTCTTGAGCTGCTCAGGTGAGAAACCACCTGTATTAGCACATGCTGCATAGACCTCATAACCCTTTTCCTTTGCAAGATACATCACTGTGTATGAAGTATCAAGACCGCCGCTGAAAGCAACGACAACTTTCTTCTTTTCTGCCATACTTTAATAAATGATGAATGAAGAATGAAGAATGAAGAATCGCAATTCGGCACATATCCTTCACCATTCAATTATTCATTCAGTATTGTGTTTTATTTTTATTCCTTAATTATCTCTTGAAGAACACAAACGAAGATTGGAGTCAATCGAATTCTTCATTCTTCATTCTTAATTCTTCATTTTATACGTGTCCCCTCTTAACCATATCCTTCATCACCTCCTGGAAAATCTCCACAGGAGTAGGCTCGCCCTTGTGCTTGTCAGGGTCATAGAGCATACCCGTACAGATACAGAACTTACGCTCCTTCATCTCAAGGATAGGATAGTTGATACAGCCCTGACATCCACGCCAGAATGAGTCGTCGTCAGTAAGCTGGTTGAAGCTCACGGGAACATATCCGAGCGAAGTGTTCATCTTCATCACGGCATCACCACTCGTGAGGGAGAATATCTTAGCCTGTGGCCATCTCACACGTGCAAGGGTGAATGTGTGGTCCTTGATGCGCTTGGCAATACCCCTGCCAAGGTAGTCAGGATGTACGATAAGACCTGAAGTAGTCACATACTGCTTGTTGCCCCAAGTCTCAATATAACTGAATCCCACAAATTTGTCGCCCAACTCCGTCTGTTGGTTAGGGTCGAGAGCAAGAACAGCCTTACCCTCCTTCATCTTAGTAGCAACATACTCGTGAGTTCGCTCTGCAATACCAGTTCCTCGCTTCTTTGCTGCTATGCGTATTGTGTCGAGAATCAAGTCCACATACTTCTCGTGACTTGCGTCGGCAACGATAACATTTATTCCGTCTTCGTACGTCATCTTTATTTTTACATTCTGCTTCCTGGATATACAGGAATTATTGTCCTTAAATTTGCTTCTAAAATATCCTTGTTAAATCCTTCCTCAAGCGCCATCATTATGGTGTCGTCACCCGCAATGGTGCCAATCACCTCCTCGAAGTTGGCATTGTCTATGTCCGACGCAAGACCACTGGCATAGCCCGGACGAGTCTTTATGACGGCAAGGTTACCCGTGTACCTTATCCTCATAAATCCGTTCTGCACGGCAGTACCCACCTCGTGGTGCTCCCTCACCCTCTGGTAGTAAGGATTGTCTGGAAGCATGTATATAGCCTTGCCCTTCAAGTTATTTCCCTTAACAACCTTCAGAAGCTTGAGGTCTCTCGACAGGGTTGCCTGCGTAAGGCTCACTCCCCTCTTTGAGAGCACATACAGAAGCTCATCCTGACTTCCAATCTCCTGTCCGCATATTATTGCCTTTATTATATCAAGTCTCGACTGTCTCGTAGTCATATTCTGCATATTTATTCAAAAAACGATGCAAAGTTAAGCATATTTACAATACAACGCTGCATATTATGCATAAAAATTATGCATATACATATAAAATTATGCATAACATGCATAAATAGTACATAATTGTACAGTATGTTCATGCAATTAGTCTCTTACCTGTCCCTTAGTTTCTCTTAGCAACCTAACAGAAACATAAGGGAAACATAAGAGGAACACACAGCAAACCTACGCATTTTTAGGCAAAAAGAATCGCATAATCTTTGCTGTTTCATCTTTTTTAAAGGACAATTGCGTGTGTATTCACGCACACAAGACTTATCGTATTTTTTTATTGGGGTAAACACGTGTAGTAATCCCACTTATATTGTCAAAACGAGAGTTAAAATTGATTTCTGTCAATCATTCTTCCTCAAGAGCGGAAAAAGGAAGATTCCTAACTACAATAACATGAAAGCAGGACGTTTCCCATGTATTTGCGGAAACGTCCTGCTTGTCGTTTGTATGTAATTCACTTTATAGTGTAACGTTGTTATCTATTCTTGATAAGCACAATCATCTTGAGGGCAAAGTCGAAGAATACCATCTTTGGATTGGTGTTCTGCATGATGTCGCGCTGTGCGAGGGAGAGTTCGTCCATGATGCCGATGACGTTCTTCTCATTGATGAACGGTGCAAACTTGATGGCAAACTGCGACTCGGTCTCGTTCATGTAGTTCAGCTCGTCGTGACGCTGGAAGTTGTAGATGAAGTTCTCGCGTATCATCTTCTGACAGTATTCGAGGAACGCCTTCTGACGCTCGCGTCCAAGGCCTGCCACCTTCTCGCTCCATTGCTTCATCTCCTTCACCTTGCGCACGTATGACATTCGCATGAGAAATACGAACAGGTCGTGGAACAACAGATTTTCGGAATCGTCCGTGATGGAGCGTATGGCTGCTGCCATGTTGCCTGCACATGAGCGTGCTATGCGATGCGCTTCGGCAGGAAGTATGGAACGGCGGTTAATGAGTGCGTCCTCCACTTCCTCCACCGTGAGGCGACCAAGCTCTATGGTCTGGCATCGTGAACGTATGGTCTGAAGCACCTTGTCGGTCTGTTCGCTCACGAGGATGAATACTGTCTGTGCAGGTGGTTCTTCGAGTAGCTTGAGGAGCTTGTTGGCACATGCCTCGTGCATCTTCTCTGGCAACCACATGACGAGTATCTTGTAGCCTCCCTGACTTGACTTGAGGCTCAGCTTCTTGAATATGGCATCGCTCTCGTCCACGTAGATGACAAGTTGCTGGTTCTCTGCACCCGATGCGTCCATCCATTCCTGCATACCGAAGTATGGCGAACGGAGGATAAGCTCGCGCCATTCCTTGATGAAGTCGTCGCAGAACGTAGGCTTTGAGTTCTTCTTATATATAGGAAAGGCGAAGTGGAGGTCGGGGTGCTGCAACTTCTCTGCCATGGCGTTGTTGCCGAGTAGCATCTGTGCATACGCTATGGCAAGTGGCATTGCACCGCATCCCTCCGGACCGCTGAGCATGAGTGCGTGTGGCACTTTGCCCTGCTCCAGTTCCGTGCGAAGCCTCTGCTTGGCTTCTTCCTGTCCTATGATGTCGTCGAAAGTCATAACACTTTCAGAGTTAAAAATTTAAAGTTATAAGTTAAAAGTGGAGTGAGAAGTCAATAAGATAGCTTGCTCGCTCCCCCCCTCCCTCGGGAGGGTCGGGGTGGGACCATGCCTTAATATATCTTCTCAGCTATCTGGCGGATGCTGTCAACGGCTGAAACTGTGTAGAAGTGGAGGCTTGGCACTCCGTGCTGGATAAGTTCCTTGCACTGGGCTACTCCCCATTCGATGCCCACCTGCTTCACTTCCTCGTCAGTCTTGCAAGCCTCGACTGCCTTGGTGAGTGCCTCTGGTAGGTCGAGGTGGAATGTCTTTGGCAATACGGTGAACTGCGACAGCTTTGCCATTGGCTTGATGCCCGGGATGATTGGGATGGTTACGCCTGCCTTGCGTGCCTTTTCTACAAATGAGAAATACTTCTCGTTGTCATAGAATATCTGTGTCACGGCATAGTCGGCACCGAGGTCCTGCTTCTGCTTGAGTATCTGTATGTCGAAGTCGAGGTTTGGTGCTTCCTCGTGCTTCTCAGGATAGCAAGCCACACCATAGGAGAATGGCGCAGATGGCGACTTGATTGGTGTGCCGTCAACGAAGTAACCTTCGTTGAACTTATTTATCTGTTCGCAAAGTTCCGTGGCATGTGAGTAGCCATCCTTGACAGGGATGAACTTTGGGTCTTCCTTTGCCTTGTCGCCACGGAGCACAAGCAGGTCACGTATGCCGAGGAACTGAAGGTCGAGAAGGTTGTACTCAAGCTCTTCCTTTGTCATTCCGCTCACAACGATGTGTGGCACTACCTTGATGTCGTACTTCTGCATGATTGCACTTGCCACGGCAACCGTACCAGGACGACGGCGCACACTACTGCGAATGTACGTGCCGTCGGGCTGTTCATTATATACGAACTCACTTCTGTGAGTAGTGATGTTTATGTATTTAGGGTCAAACTCCTTGAGGGTGTCGATGGTCTTGAACAGGTTCTGTGTACCTGTACCCTTGAGTGGTGGAAGCACCTCGAAGGAGAATGCAGTTTTGTTTGTCGAGTTTATTATTTCTGATATAGCCATAAATCTTGGTTTGTTGTTGTTGCAAACGGATTTTGAGAATTAGTTCGCAAATATACGCAAAATTCTTCCTTATCTCAGCCTATTCAGTAAAAAATGCTGTCTGACGCATGCAAAAAAGAATATTACACCAAGAGCGTTCACAATCCATGCTGCCCAGAATGCTGCATCGTAGTTGATGTGTTCAACGAGGAATCCGCCTGCTATGATGCCGAGTCCTATGCCCGTGTCCCACATGGTGAGCTGGGTGGAATTGGCAGTTCCACGCTTATTGTTAGGGGCGTAGTTGATGAACATCGTCTGGAAGGCTGGCCACATGTGACCGTTGCCAAGTCCGATGATAAGTGCAGAACCGTAATAACCTATGTTGTTGTGAACGGTAGCAAAGAGTAGATAGCCAAACACAGAAAGGAGCATTCCTCCGCTTGCGTTTTCAAGTGCTTTACCTTTGCGGAGACTTCTTGCACCGATAAGGCGAGAAGTCATAAGTCCAACGCTGAGTACGGCAAAGTAAAGTCCTGTTCCTGTAGTAATACCGAGTTCCTCCTTACCATAAACGGCAAGATAGGTAGAAATGACTCCGTATGAGAAAGCGAGTGCCGCCATTGATACTCCGAGTCGCCAACCCTTGACAAGAAAGAAGCGGTCGAGCGAAATAGGTTCCTTATTAGGCACAATCTCCTTGTCACGAAATTTGACTGTACTGTTAATCAACAATCCGAGGAAACTGCAACCGAGTGCAAGACAGAAGATGACGTTATAGTCGTGCACATATTCATATATAAGGAGTCCTATGGTAGGTGCAATGGATGTGGCAAGATTGTTTGAGAGTCCGTAGTAGCCAATACCCTCCGAACGCCTCGTAGGATGAAGCACGTCGATAGCTACGGTACTGTTAGCCACGGTCACGCTTCCCATTGGTGCTCCGTGGATGGTACGTATGATAGCGAAGAGAGTGAGCGAACCTGCCACGATGTAGCCAGCAAAGATGGCAAAAAAGCAAAAATAGCTCGTGAGAAGTACCACCCGACGCGGAAAGCTGTCCACGAGATAGCCGCTGAAGGGACGTGAGGCAAGCGCCATGAGCGTGTAGCCAGAGAGCACGATACCTATCGTGTCCTTGTCAGCCCCGAATGTCTCACCAAGATAGAGCGGGAGAAGAGGCGTGACTACCATGAACGAGAAGAATATCATGAAGTTTGCAAGCCACACCTTTATATAATTGCCATTCCACAGTTTTTCCATCTCTTACTACTTGTGATAATGAATACTCGAATAAACGTATTACCCAAACAAAAACAAAAAAATCCCACATGTTAATGCAGGATTTTAGTGTGGTACCACCAGGAATCGAACCGGGGACACA
>JAFZVY010000052.1 GCA_017617575.1 Bacteroidaceae bacterium
ATTTGTTCTAGTCTTTATTTTGTGGCGTAATTAATGCGGAAATTCTCAAGATAGTCACGATAGAGCTGATATGTCTTTACACCTTTCAATTCCTCTATCATACTCAGATAGGCATTACTGCTGTCTGTAATCAGATATACAACTTCTATCTCCGAATGTTGTTTCATTTCCTCCCTAAAACGTGGGAAATATTTCTCATCCTTCAATATTGCCATCTTATTGTCTGACAGTATAGCGTAGTTGCCTTTCAATTCTGTCGGGCATTCTCCCTTTGCTCCAGCCTTCATCCATAGCACAGGCAACAGTTCTGTCAATTGCCTGCCCCTCGCAACCGAGCGTTTATCCAAGAATCCCAACTTGAAGAATGCGGCATTTGCCTTGAATCCATCCTTCATGGATATCTTTACAGGTACTGGCTCTTCTATCTGCCCCATCAAGTCACTTACATGGGTTTTGATAGCCTTGAACTCTGCGTCTTTCTCTGCCACGATATAGAAGGTGGTGATATGGCTGTTGCCATCCAATGCTTCCATCCATGCCTCCTCCTCATTTATGTCAAAGAGTATGCTGGCGTTGCAATCGTTTTCTTCCGACACAAGGAATGGCACATCTTCCTTCATCGCTGGAAGTTTCACGTCTTTCTGCTTGTTGATGAGTGTCACCAAAGCCTTCTTCTGTCTTAGCGTTGCGCCCTCTGCCATGTAGTTTATCTGAGTAAACTTCCTGTCCGTTGTTTTTGTTTCCGTCAGCGATGTGATATACTCTCCTTCAATAGGTTTGTTATTCACATCGACACCCAAGATGCTACACTTTGTACGAGGCCAATTGACATAACGAGCAATGCCCCATTTCTCCCATTCTTCATCACCGGGCTTAATGCCTTTCTTTGACAGTTCCTTTTCCTTTGGTTCGCCAATCTCATTGTTTGTCACCATGATGCAACGGCGATTACCGCCATCCTCCTTGTTCAAAAGGTTGACAGCATGAAGCGTTGTACCCGACCCCGCAAAGAAGTCGAGGACAAGAGCGTTTGGTTTGTTGGCTACAAAGAAACGGATTGTGTCATGAACTGCATAGAGGGATTTAGGGAAAGAAAAACGCTTATTATCCAGAATGCTGCGAAGTAGATTTGAACCGTTTCTTGTAGCATCATGTAACGAAATCATCCATTGAGTACCAGGAATGTATGAAGGATTATAATCAGAGTCATTAACTATTATTGAACCATCCTCTCTTCTTCCAATAATTTCAAATGTTCCATTCTCAACTTTCTCTTGGTTTCCTGATTTAAGATAACTTATAGCCATACCTCTTGGAGTAAGCCTGCCAAGTTTAACATACCCTTTTTTTTGTATCTTTAATAAATGTTCTTTACTATATTGCCAGTTACCCTCTGTTCCGTCCAAATGAATCGGAAATATTGCTATTGAGCCAGCAGGAGGAGTTATATTACTCCTATCTTCATTTAATTCTAAGGGGTCACCAGCACCTAAAAAACGTTTTCCGTCAGAGGATACATAAATAGGATAGAAACATCGAGGGGCATCACTTCTGAGTAGACTTGTCCCTGTTCTCATCAGAGAATCCCAATGTAGTTTATTTTTACTTGTATTTTTTACTCCACCAAGCCAATCCTTATCTAAAAGGAGAGGTGATGGAGACGAAATACCGATTTTAACAAAGAACACATATTCATCAGTACGACTAAATTCCCCGTGCCTTGAAACACCTCCCGGATTCATCATAAGACTTACCATCTGTATTCTTGCCTCAGGAAACATCTGTTCCAAAAGACAGCCAAGATGATGATACTCCAATTCATCAATAGTGACAATAAGTACAGAGTCTTTAGGGTTAAGAAGTTTCTTAGCAATCCTCAGACGTGCTTCAATCATTGCCAACCACTTAGAGTGACGATACGCATCTGTACCGTCAACATAGTCGCAATTATACTTCCAATCATGAGAATCTGGTTTGTTGTATGGTGGATCTATATAGATACAATCCACCATGCCCGGATAGAGATATGCCAACAACTGAAGAGCATGATAATTATCTGCATCTATCAATGTATGCCACAAGTCACTATCAGGCGCATTCTGTACACTATCTATCGGCTTCAAGTAAGGATAGATAACATCACCACGCTGGGCAACAGCAACCAAATCAACTAAAGGGAAAACTTCATCTTCGAGTGTTACAAGATGACGACATACTGCTGTACGAGTATCAATGCCAGCTTTGCATTGACGCATAATTTCGGTATCTATATCAAGCGCCAACTTACAGAATACATTCCCATCAGAAATACTTTGTACTTCATAAACATCATTGGGAGTCTTACCACGCAAAGCCACCTTTGTACCAGGACGTATAGTCACCTCCGGCATCACGACGTTATCAGGCAGGTGATTCTCAAACACCAAACCAAACTTTTTCTTTTTTGTAAGTCGAGCTACCTCAATGCGCAGTTGTTCACGCAACTCCACATTCGGTATTCTGTCAAGATAGTCATCTATCGCTGCCATTATGGATCAAGTAATTAGAAGCAAAAGATTATCCATAATGTATTGACTATCGGACATAAAAGAAGGGCGTGAGCCTTCCTATGGTATTCCGAGGCTAAGCTACCAACAGAACCTCTCTACTGAATAAGAATATAAGCTCACAACCCAAACGGATTGCAAGCATCATAATTCTATCGTTACTCAGTAGATTGGCTATTGGCATACTTATACGCAAAAGCCAACCATCATTGCTGTGGTGTTTATTCTGAAAAATATAGTTGGTAGCTTTATTTTGGAATACCACAATGATAGTCTGATGCTGTTATGTTATTATATGTTAATGTATCTTCGTATTTCTGTTTTGTTTGCCATGACAGTCGTATATACAACAGTAACAACGAGGTAGGTCATGGACTTTTAACAAGTTCTTTGTTGTTTCGTAATTATTATTGCAAAGATAACAAACATTTATGACTTACCAAATGAATAAAGAGAAATTTTGAAAAGGCAGAAGAAACTATGATTTACCCAAGCAATTTACGATAGATTCACATCAAAAAAATACAGTCTAAAAAAAATTGCCATAATGCTACGCATTATGAATTTATGCCCCCATCAAACACAACCATTTTTTTAGTATAAATATTTTGTCATATCACATTTCTTTACTAACTTTGGGGCAATGAAACCTCTTCTTCAAAGAAGACCTTAAATCTGCGATAAGAGGTAATAAGTAACGATTAAAAATAATTAAATTTCATGAAATACAACAAACAATTTTCCACTATAAGTCAGAAGGATGCATTAGACGTCTTATATCAGGCTGCAGTTGGTTATAATTATGACAGATTAATGTATGCTCTCACTTCCAAGAAACACATAAATTTCAAAGAAGTTGAGGAATTAACCTATGAAATCAACAATGCAATACCCATCATGATGCAAGAACACAACAGACTCGATCATTTCTCAAAAGGGTTTGTTGACGCATTCTTTACTGATAATAACGATTTGTTCAATGAATCTCTTACTTCTCTACACAAGCTAAGACGTTCTGTCTGCATGATGAAGACAATATATGAGAAACTCTCACCTACCCTTACTCAGAGACGACGTGACCTTTCCATAATGTATGGAAATGGAGCACCAAATCTGTACACCAACAGCTACCTAAGCTCCTCAACATACCAGATATTTTTTCATTTCGATGACGAACAAGTTGACAGCAGAATTACTGCCCTGTCAACTGCCATGCAATCTTTCTTTGACAAATTTGCGGATTGTATCAAAATCTGTAAAGACATTATAAAGAATGTTGAGGAGGTTCGTAACGATACAAATCAATGCACACATCTGTTTGAAGATTTTTCAGAAGAAATAATAGCTTCAGTTGGAGACCTTCTGAAATTTATTACTGATGACTACTTATCAGCAAATAACAACCCAATTATTGAAGAATCAAAAAAATATAATTCACTTGAGGCATTCTTACCTCATGCATATCACAAATATGGTATAGAACAAGGGAAAAAACTTGTTTATAAAACTCTCAAAGATAACCTGTCTGGCAATGACGACATGTATCGAATTCTTGAAATGGCAATTTTCCCAAAGAATTCAAATACAGATGCAATAAGATATGTAATCAAGCATTTTGACGAGGTATGTCCTAAAGGGCAAGCAAATAAGATTAGCACAAAACACGTTGCAATGTTTATGACATGGGCAGGAGTTCTGCTTGGAAAGGAAAAAGAGTTCTATGAACAGTACTTTGGAAGTCTGTACCATGACAAGGAAAAACTCACAAAATACTCAGCCCTGAATATGGCAAAGAAAAAACTATTGAATCATCCTGACGAACAAGCATACAATATTTTTGTAGCCAGAATAAACAACCTTATCAATATCACAAAGAAAACGGAATACGCTTAATTCCACATAGAGCAAAAAAACACCATCAGCATCGAGTTTGCTGATGGTGTTTTTTTGCAATATTATGTTATTATACTCTAAACATTCGTTCGTAAGATTTGAATAGCTTTGTAAAAAATATCAAGAAAACATGTGGATATAGATAGTAAAAAGGAGATAATTTAATAATATACAAACTTTTCTCTCTAAAAATTTGGTCATTCCATGAAAAAAATGTTATCTTTGTGGCACGAGAACCCGCCAAGCCTCTTCACAATGCTTAAATCGGCGGGTCGTTTTTTTTTTTTATGACACAATATACCAAAACATATTCGACACCAAGCCAATTGGTAATACTGCTGAAAAAACGCGGACTTAACATAGATGACGATGCCAGGACGGAAAACTACATTCGACGCATCGGCTATTACAGATTCAGTGCTTATCTATATCCGTTGTTGACAATTCCAAAGGAAAAACATGTATTCAAAACTGGAGCATCATTCAATCAAGCTTTGGAAATGTATCGATTCGACAGGCATCTCCGACTGCTGATGTTTAACGAAATAGAAAAGATTTAAGTCGCTGTACGCAGTGCAATCGTCAACATTGTGAGCAGTGAAACCGGTAATCCATTTTGGATGACCGATCCTGCATATTTCTACGATTCTAATACATTTATCAAGACTAAACAACTCATAGATAATGAACTTGCCAAATCGCGCGAAGACTTCATAGAGCATTTCCGCAACACTTATACCGATACATATCCTCCTGCTTGGATGCTGGCAGAAATTCTACCATTAGGTGTCTTAACTAAGATATACGATAATATCAAGAGCAATCAGATTCGAAAAAAGATTGCCCACGAATTTTCACTTGAAGTCCCCGTGTTCAATTCGTGGATGACAATCATTACTGTAGCACGAAACAATTGTTGTCATCATGCACGTGTCTGGAACCGTACATTTGCATTACGTGTATCAACAATGCGTCGCATGACAAAGCCTTGGATTTCGACTCCTGTCAACCAACAAAAAGTATATTTCAGCCTTTGCATCATCAAATATTTCCTAAACGTCATAGCGCCACAAAATGATATGCGAGCAAAGATTGAGACCTTGCTCACAGCCTATCCATCCATCGATATTGCCGCCATGGGCTTTCCTCACGGATGGGAGAACGAATCTCTGTGGCAAAGCCAAATACTTTAACAAATTACGTAAGAAGATTACAGTTTTTTTACAATTCGGTAACGTCTTAGTCTCTTTTGCTTATTTTACATCTTGATTTCACAATTCAAAAGATAAAGAGAAGCTACTTAGACCAAAAACACCATCAGCAAACTCGATGCTGATGGTGTTTTTTTTTTGCAATATTTTTACTAACCGAAAACATAGTTTGTATCGTATTTTTACCTCATTAAAATACAAACTTGGGCTTTTCAATACAAACTTTAGCAAAGTTTGTATTTTACGGCACTCTAAAATACAAACTTCAATCCAATCTTTCCCTCAAAATACAAACTTTGCATTTGCTAAATACAAACATGGAATCGAAATACAAAGTCATGCAAACATTGGATTCAAACTTACGCAAACACGCTATTTTTCACGGATTTACATTACAATATTTTCTTTCCGAGAGTCGGAAATTCCTCCTACCTTTGCATCGAGCAAAACAAAGAAATGCTTGCTCTACCCATGACGGGAGTTGCAAATCCATAGTGGGGAATGATGGTACTACAACAGAGTGACTGGGATGTCTTACCGAAAGTCACTCGTACCAGTAAGGCATAACTTAACACAAATTTCGTAAGTATTTCTCTTGTAGTAAAGAGGAGTAAAGAGAAGTAAACAGGAGTAAAGAGACGTTACCATGTAAGGACAAATCGACGAACAGACTATCGTCTTTTTACTTCCTTTTACTCCTTTTAACTCCATTTTACTCCCCAAGTGGAGCAAGTTGAATACTTACGAGACATAATTAACATGAACAATAAAAAAATCGAGGGTACTACCCTCACTCATTTTGACGGTTGGCTTGACAACCAGGACATCATCGTGGCTTTCCACATAAGCCTGAGAACATTGCAGAACCTAAGGTCAAGGGGCGAACTGCCCTACTCCATCCTCGGAGGTCGTTGCTTCTACAAAAAGGAGGACGTTGAGAGAATGATGGAAAAGAAGTATGGACTAATGGTGAAGAAAGGAGGTACGGGAAAATGACTAAAGAAGAACTCAATGAGAGACGTATCCAGTTCTACGAGCATCCGGTAACGAATGCGGTTTCTCACAAGGAGGTTAGTGTGGCAGACGTGTTCTGCCTCATTACCTCACCCCAATACAGGGACATAACCATGAAGCTTCGTTCCATAACTGACGAGAAGGAGCGCAAGGCCTTCAAGGCAAGGAACTTTGACTTCGTGACCTTCAGCGGTCTGTTCTCCTATCGCAAGGATGAGTGCATGACAAGGCATTCCAGTCTTATGTCGCTTGACCTCGACCATGTAGGTGCGAGGCTGAAGGAACTGAAGGCGGCTCTCGTCAATGACCCTTACTTCGAGACGGAACTGCTGTTCACGAGTCCGAGCGGCGACGGGCTGAAATGGATTGTCGAGATTAACCTTGATGACTGCGACCATCGCACGTGGTTCAGGGCTATACAGAACTATATGAGACAGGTTTACAATGTGGAAGTGGATGAGAAATGTATCAACGAAAGTCGTACATGCTTCATTCCATTCGACATTGATGTGTATGTGAATCCTTTAATTTGCGAGTATTAACAACCTGTACGGCTATAGTTTTTGCACTAAGGTGCCAATTAGAACTTAGCGGAGCGGTCTCACTGACCAAGGGGAAGTAAAAACAGTCAAGAACCTTTAGCTCGGCGAAGCCAAACAGAACAAAAACAAGAAAAAACATTTTCATTATCTTATGGAATGGAACAAGGTTTTCTTTTGTCCTACTTCCTTCAGGAAGTAAAATGGTTTTCTTTTGTTTTTCTTTGGTTTTACTTCCCGTTGGTCAGTGAGAAAAGTTCCCCATGTTTTTCTAATTGGCCGCTTGGCGGCATAACAACAATACAAGTTAAACAATACAATTAGATTTTCAATTATGCAATCAGATAATAAATTAGTATTTAACCCATTGGATTGGGTCGGTTCTCCAAGAGAGAGCATCGGAGATAATAAGAGTAGTGTCAACAATGATTCAGAGCATACTGCCATCACGCAATATGACAACACAAGTACGACGGAGCAGATAGAGGCTGTGACGGCTCTGATAGAGAGTAACGGCATCAATCTCGCTGACGACTATGGCAACTGGGTCACTATCGGTATGGCACTGGCTCACGAGATGGGCGAGGCTGGCAGAGACATATTCCACCGAGTCAGTAGAGTGAGTAGTAAATATACCATGGGCGAATGTGAGAAGAAGTATGACAACTGCCTTCGCACAAGCAACGGAAGGACTACCATCGGCTCGTTCTTTCATCTGGCAAAGGAAGCTGGCATTGACATAAGCAGCGTTGCACGAGATGTAGCTATCAAGAATGAGAGAATGCCAACGATGCCACCGATGCCAACTTTGCCAATTGGCAACGAGAATGGCATCGAGAATGGTCATAAAGAGGATACTTCTTCACAACACACTGATAATAATATAAATACAAATAATAATATAAATAACATTGAAAATATGGATACAGATTTTGCCAACCGATGCCAAGATGACAAAGTGGCATCCGTGGCATCCGTGACATCCGTGACAAAGATGGAAGATGTAAAGGGTGAGGACTCGGCTGACGAATCTGTTGACCTGCCTACTTTCTCCGACAAGATTGATGCTGAAGACTGGTCTCCTTTCATGCAGGAGGTAATCAAGTCGCAGGAACTGTATTCGTCCAAGGACCTTATGGTGCTCGGCAGCGTGTTCACGTTGTCATCTGTCACTCCGAACTATTTCGGACTCTATGACGGCAGAAAGGTGTTTGCATCAGGATACATTGCCATCACTGCTCCTGCTGCATCGGGCAAGGGCGACATTGCTGTGTGCCGCAACCTCGTGGAACCAGTGGAAAAGGAGATACACGATGCAAATATCAAGGAGACGGAGGAATATCAGAAGGAACTTGCCACATGGAGCGTACTCGACAAGAAGCAGAAGGCTGAGATGCCACAGCCTAAGGAGCCTCCATTCCGTTCATTGCTCATATCTGCCAACAGCAGTACCACCGCAGTATGTCAGGCTATAAACGACAATCACGGCAATGGACTCATATTCGAGAGCGAGGGCATAACGATGGCAAGCACGCTGCGAACGGAGTTCGGCGACTACAGCGATGTTCTGTGTAAAGCTTTCCAGCATGAACGCATCTCATATACCCGACGCACGGAACATGAGCATGTGGATATAGCGTGCCCACGACTTAGCATGGTGCTGACCCTCACTCCGGGACAGGTATCGTCACTCATTCCATCGTTTGAGTCTGGACTTGGCAGCCGTATTCCGATATACCGACTTGCACGCAATCTGGTATGGAGGGATGTATTTGAAACCAAGGACATGACCAACGAAGAGCGATTCAACCTTCTCGGTTCTCGTTACCTCAACCTATACCACGAACTGGAAAAGAGAAAGGAGCATCCGTTGCAGTTTGTCGTTTCGGACTCACAGAAGAAGGCGTTCAATGATTACTTCTCACAGCTTCAGCTTGAACAGGTAAAGATGCTGGGAGATGACCTTGTGGCAATAGTTCGCCGACTCGGACTTATATGTTTCCGAATGGCTATGGTTCTCACCCTGCTCCGTCGTGTGAACATGAAGGAAGACGAGACAAAGGCTGCATTTGAAGATGACGAACAGGCAATAGTGTGCGATGACCGCGACTTCAGGATTGCCATGACGATATCCAACTGTCTCATTGACCATGAGGCTTACGTGTATTCCAACCTTGTGCCCCACACTGACACATCAACCATGCAGACACTGAGAAGCAAGGCGACAGGTCCAAAGGCACAGCTCCTGAACGACCTGCCAGATTCATTCATCAATCAGGATCTATACCGCATAGCCGAGAGACTTCATATCAGCAAGCGCACAGCCAGCAGATACCTCGGTGAGTACATCAATGTCATGCAAGTGGTGAAACGCATCAAAATCGGAGCATTCTGCAAGATATCGGCAAAGACAGAAGACGAGTCCAGCGCAAACGAGCGCAACACTACGCAACATACTACATAGCAGTAAATTAAGCACATTTTTACATTTGGATATTCAGGATAATTTCTTATCTTTGTAGTGTCAAAAGCAAGGGACGGTATTCATTACCGAAACAAGCCAACGACAAGCGTTCTTCAGTCTGCCCATCCAAGGCTATGACTCTTATGTGACTCCGATGTAAGTCCGTTGTTCCTCTGCTATTTTGCAGACAAGTAGCAGATTTTCAGCAGACCTATAAGAGACTTATAAGAGAAATGGACAAAGATGGTGGAGAACGCTTTTCATAATTCATAATTCACAATTCATAATTCATAATTGATAGTGAATGGATTAAGTTAGCGGAACTTGCAAGACATGAATTAACAGAATTATTAACAACTGCCGAGCGTAAAGCCTAAGGTCTTCTCCCAAGGGTTCGGCAGCACAAATAAACGGACGGGAGGAGACCAACGTATTATGGCAATACTTAACGGTATGCTTCGTAAGATGAAGGGTTCAGCTGGTAGTCTTACATTCAAGACAGTCAAGGGACAGACAGTGGTAAGCGAGAAGGTGACAGAGGTAAAGAACAGCCGCACAAGCGCTCAGCAGAAGCACCGTATGAAGTGGGGAAACATCATCCAGATGTACAAGGGCATCGCTCCTCTCCTCAACTACGGATTCGAGTCAAAGCCAAACAACATGAGCGACTACAACATGTTTGTCAAGATTAACATGCAGCAGACTCCTGTTTACATCTCAAAGGACATGGTTGTCGGTGGAGCTTGCATCGTGGCACCATACCAGATAACCCAAGGCAGCCTCCCAGCCATCGTTGCAACGGGTGAGGGTGCAAACAGAGTGACGGACATTGCTCTCGGTGGACTAAGCATCACAGCGAGCACAACGGTGGCAGAGTTCAGCAACGCAGTGGTTCTCAACAACGACAACTACAACTATGGCGATCAGATTTCGTTCTTCAACATCCTTCAGAAGGTGAACGCATCGACGCAGATTCCTTTCGGAGTGTTCGCAGCCTCTTCCGTCGTACTGGACAAGAAGAACAACTCCACTCTTTGGTCATTGGTTCACAGTGTCGGCTTTGCAAGCAAGTCAGGATTCCTCGGTCACGGAGCAAGCGATGGAGACGGTGCTTACTGCTGGGTTCACTCACGCAAGTCAAACGGAAAGACTCTCGTAAGCACTCAGTCCCTGCTCGACAACAACCCTACCCTCGCTCTCTACACAGACGAGGATGCTTACTACAAGTCAGTAAAGACCTACGGCGGCGAGAGCGACGTGTTCCTCTCTCCTGACGGTGAGGCAGACTCTTCACATGTTCCATCCAACACGCCTCAAGGAGGAGGCAACACCGGAGGCGGAGGAAATGACGATGGCTCATTCTAAGCCATCGGAGTGAAAAGTGAAAAATATATTTTACTCTTTTCACGATTTGCTTCTAAAACACGGAGGACACGGAGACCACGGAGAGCCTCTCAGAGATAAAAAAACTCTGTGCCCTCTGCGTTCTCTGTGCCCTCTGCGTTCTCTTAATTATCAATTATCAATTATCAATTGTCAATTAAGGTAAGGAACTCCTCCTCGTTCATTATCTTCACTCCCAGTTTCTCGGCTTTCTCGAGCTTGGCTGGTCCCATGTTCTCGCCGGCAAGGATGAAGGACGTGTTCTTAGAGATGCTGCCAACGTTCTTGCCACCATTCTTCTCGATGAGTGCCTTGTACTCGTCACGTGAGTGCTTGGCGAACACACCGCTTATCACGATGCTCTGACCTGCAAGGATGTCGGTCTGGCCCTCCATGGCTTCCTCGGATATGGACATCTGGAGGCCTGCCTCACGGAGACGGGAGATAATCTCAAGGTTCTTCTCGTCACGGAAGTAACGCCAGATACTCTCGGCAATGACCTGTCCTATCTTGTCCACCTCAAGGAGCTGCTCAACGCTCGCATTGGCAAGCGCATCCATCGACTTGAAGTGACGTGCAAGCAACTTGGCTGTCGTCTCGCCCACGAAGCGTATGCCGATGGCAAACACGACGCGTTCAAACGGCACGTTGACGGAGTTCTGAATGGCAGTAACTGCCTTGCGTGCTGACACTTCCCTGTTCTTGTTGTAGTTGCACACCTGTGCCACGGTAAGGCTGTAGAGGTCAGCCACGTTGTGTATGAGTCCCCTCTGGTAGAAGTCGTCAACGGTCTCAGGGCCAAGGCTGTCTATGTTCATCGCCTTGCGTGAGATGAAGTGCTCTATCCTACCCTTTATCTGAGGTGGGCATGACGAGTCGTTAGGACAGTAATGGGCTGCCTCGCCCTCATAGCGGACGAGCGGCGCACCACATTCGGGGCAGGTCTTGATAAACTCGACCTTCTGCATCCCCTCTGTTCGGCTGTCCTTGTCCACGCCGACTACCTTTGGGATAATCTCGCCGCCCTTCTCCACATATACCATGTCGCCTATGTGGAGGTCAAGCTCCGCGATGATGTCGGCATTATGGAGTGAGGCACGCTTGACCTGCGTTCCTGCCAACTGCACCGGGTCCATATTGGCTACCGGAGTGACTGCTCCTGTACGTCCCACCTGATATGTCACCTCGTTAAGACGGGTGCAGGCACGCTCTGCCTTGAACTTATACGCTATTGCCCATCGCGGACTCTTGGCTGTGTAGCCGAGATGACGCTGCTGACGGAAAGAGTTGACCTTCAGCACAATGCCATCGGTGGCAACGGGTAGGTTCTTGCGTTCCTTGTCCCAGTAGTCGATGAACTCAAGTATCTCCTCCACAGTCTTGCACTTGCGCATTCCCTGTGTCACCTTGAAGCCCCACGACTCAGCCAGCTTGATGGAGTCGTAGTGATTGCCGTCGGATGGTATCTCGTCGCCAAGGAGGTAGTAGAGATAGGCGTCCAACTTACGGCTTGCCACGAGCGATGACTTCTGCGACTTGAGGGTACCCGAAGCCGCATTGCGAGGATTGGCAAAGAGTGGTTCCTCATTGGCCTCACGCTCTGCATTGAGTGCCTCGAACGACGTCCAAGGCATGAGTATCTCGCCACGAATCTCAAACTCATGCGGATAGTTCACGTCCTCACTCAGGCGCAGTGGTATGCTCCTGATGGTGCGCACGTTGGCGGTGACATCATCGCCCTGCACGCCGTCGCCACGCGTGACGGCCTGAACAAGCTGACCGTCAACGTAAGTGAGGGAGATGCTGAGACCGTCATACTTCATCTCGCAGCACACCTCGAAGTCCTCGCCTTCAAGACCCTGCCTCACACGCTCGTAGAACTCACGTATATCCGCCTCGTTGTACGTGTTGGCCAACGACAGCATCGGATACTTGTGAGGCACCGTCCTGAACGACTGGTTAAGGTCCGAACCCACCCTCTGCGTAGGGGAGTTAGGGTCAGCGTACTGAGGATAGAACATCTCCAGGTCCTGAAGCTTGTTCATCATCTGGTCAAAGTCGTAATCCGAGATAGTCGGCTGATTCAGCACATAGTAATTGTAGTTATGCTGATTCAGCTCCTTTCTCAACTCTTGTATTTCCTGTTCGATAGACATAATGCCCCCTCCTAACCCTTGCCCACCATCGAGCAAGGCATTGCTCTCCCCTCATTTCGAGGCAGAGAGACATTTAGTCTCTCTTCTGCGCCCTCATTCGCCCGAGGGGAGGAATTTATTGTTACTCTGTTCGCGAAAAAGTCTTTAACACAGAGAGCACAGAGGGCTCAGAGAGAAAAAATATTTCTCTAAACAAAGAAAAAAACTCTGTGTCCTCCGTGAGCTCTGCGTTGAAAAAGTTATGATTTTTCGTTTCTAAAACCCATTATGAATTCTTAATTCAAGTTTAGCTTGTAGTTAAATAGTAGTTAAAATGTAGTTATATAGGAAGATAAAGAGACGTTTGATTGTTCGCTGATTTTTTACGAAGAATATTATAAGAAATTTTCTTTAATTTTCTAAATTTTCGTTTATCCAAAACCACTTTGCGATTGACATTCGTCTTTTTAACTCCTCTTAAACTCCTCTTTAACTCCACTTTAACTCCTTCCCAACTTCCCCTTTTAACTTTTAACTTTTAACTCTTAACTCCTTGGTGCGCAAGCGCACCAAGGTCAGTCTTCCATCAGCTTGCGATAGCGAGCCCTCTTAGGCTCCTCGATGCCAAGACGCTTTGCCTTGTTAATCTCATAATCAGTGTATGAGCCCTCGAAGAAGAACACTTCGCCGTCGCCCTCGAACGCAAGGATGTGAGTACATATACGGTCGAGGAACCAACGGTCGTGGCTGATGACCACAGCACAACCGGCGAAGTTCTCAAGACCCTCCTCAAGCGCACGGAGAGTGTTAACGTCAATATCGTTCGTAGGCTCATCGAGAAGGAGGACGTTACCCTCCTGCTTGAGCGCCATGGCAAGGTGAAGACGGTTACGCTCACCACCAGAGAGGACGCCACACATCTTCTCCTGGTCAGCACCATTGAAGTTGAAGCGACTCAAGTAAGCACGCACATTGAGTTCGCGGTTACCGATGCGAATCGTCTCGTCGCCCTGGCTCACCACCTGATACACGCTCTCGTCAGCCTTGATGTCCTTGTGCTGCTGGTCAACGTACGCAAGCTTGACTGTCTCGCCCACCTCAAACGTACCAGCGTCAGGAGTCTCAAGACCCATGATGAGTCGGAACATGGTAGTCTTACCAGCACCGTTAGGACCGATGACACCCACGATGCCGTTAGGTGGGAGGTTGAAGTTAAGGTCCTTGAAGAGAACCTTGTCGCCAAACGCCTTAGCCATGTGCTGAGCCTCGATAACCTTGTTGCCGAGACGAGGACCGTTAGGGATGAATATCTCAAGCTTCTCCTCACGCTCCTTCTGCTCCTCGTTGAGCATCTTGTCGTAAGAGTTAAGACGAGCCTTACCCTTTGCCTGACGAGCCTTAGGAGCCATGCGCACCCACTCCAGCTCACGCTCGAGAGCCTTGCGACGCTTGCTCGCAGTCTTCTCCTCCTGAGCCATGCGCTTGGACTTCTGCTCAAGCCAGCTTGAGTAGTTGCCCTTCCAAGGAATACCCTCACCGCGGTCAAGCTCAAGAATCCACTCGCTCACGTCGTCAAGGAAGTAACGGTCGTGAGTGACGGCGATGACCGTACCCTCATACTGCTGCAGATGCTGCTCGAGCCAGTCGATGGACTCAGCATCAAGATGGTTGGTAGGCTCATCGAGAAGAAGCACATCAGGCTTGGAAAGAAGAAGGCGGCACAGAGCCACGCGACGGCGCTCACCACCAGACAGGTTCTCCACGCCCCAGTCGCCCGGAGGACACTGGAGGGCAGCCATGGCACGCTCCAGCTTGCTGTCCATGTTCCACGCATCAGTAGAGTCGATAATATCCTGAAGCTCTGCCTGACGGCTCATGAGCTTCTCCATCTTGTCGGCATCCTCATAATACTCAGGGAGGCCGAACTTATCATTTATCTCGTCATATTCACGGAGAGCGTCATAAACATACTGCACACCCTCCATCACATTCTCCTTCACAGTCTTTGACTCGTCAAGCTGAGGTTCCTGTGGAAGGTAACCCACGCTGTAACCCGGGCTCCACACGACCTCACCCTGAAACTGAGTGTCAAGCCCCGCAATAATCTTCATAAGGGTTGACTTACCAGCACCATTCAAACCCACGATACCAATCTTGGCACCATAGAAGAAAGAGAGGTAAATGTTCTTTAGCACTTGCTTCTGATTCTGCTGAATGGTCTTGCTAACTCCGACCATTGAGAATATCACTTTTTTATCATCAACTGTTGCCATACTTATATTTAAATGAAAAATTCAAAATTAGAAATTCAAAATTAGAACCACAAGAATCCATGAATTCAAGAGGGTGATATTTTTCCATCCACGAATTACACTAATTTTCACGAAATCTGTAATTCAAGGCTGTTTTCATTACACGAAGAATTGCTCGTGCAATTACGAATAGCACGAATCTTTTTAGCCCGCCAATCATCCGGATGGCATTCGTGTTATTCGCAGACAACACGTGTTGCCTTAGTGTAATAACACCAATAAGAGGACTTGAAGTTCGTGAAAAATCGTGTAATTCGTGGTTAGAAAACATTTGTAGAAATTTTGCTTTCACCTCGAATCACAATGCAAAGATACAGTAATCTCATCACATTGCCAAGAGATTTCATAACTTCAATCCCTATTCTTTCACATAACCATAAAACCCAGACTGTTTCACATACTTTGCAAAACAAAACAAGTAAAGTCATAATACGCCTCATGACTTTACTTGTTTCGATAACATAATATGTCTTGCGTCCGACCTACTTCAAAGCAAGCGTTACAATAAAAAGCACAAACAATAAGACAGACGTCACAATAGACAGGACATAGTACATGAAATACACATTAACCCTGTGACGTAATGAGCAATACTTCTCAATGTCAATATATTCCTTACCAGAGAAATAATTGATAGCAGAACAAATTATTGCACCAGAGCCACGGAAGTCAACAAGATTACAATCACCTATTACAGCATACGTCTTACCTTTACTTTTTATGATTTCAATTTCATCCGTAAAATAGATTTCACGACTCTCAATATCATAGTACACCTCATACTTTTCATAACCGTCAATAATATCTGCCATGTCATCAGGAACACTGATTCCGAAACAGTCAAACCTACTGCCATCAGCTCTACATAACATGTTATCCTTGAAGCTAAGATTCTCTGCCACACCCAACAACTTGTCATCGTCATCATAGAATGCAGCATCAAATGTATAAGAATTCTCATTGTCAGGATTCTCTTTTTTCAGATTCCACAAAGTAATATTCCCGGCAAATGCAAAACCTTTTGAAAAAACGGCATTGGAAACATCATCCATCCTCTTAATCAGGATTTCAGGCATTCCCTTATAATTTAGAGATTGCTTATTATTAAACACATACTTAAAGTACTTGAAGAACGAACCGACATTCTCCAACGGGTCGGCAATACGGAAAAAGTTCTCATCAATATCCTTCCACAAATACGTATATTCTTCATTCTTGCCAATCAAATGCCCCTTCTTAATCTTGATGCCGTAAGAATCTATAGTCAGCCAACTATGCATCCTATCATACGTTAACATCAAGAAACTGCCCGTCATAATAAATAACGCAATTAAAGACAATATTGACTTAAAACTTATTTCTCCCCATCCAGGGAACCAAACGAAGCATGCCACACACACGCCAACAACGAACAAACACAACGGAATCATGTACACACGCAATCCCGAAGTCTTGTAGCATCCTTTGCGAATAAAAATATTCCTGTAATCAGTCATAATATGGTTTAATATGTTTTGTTTAATTTTTCATCCATTACAAGCTATTTCACTTGTATCTTGCAATTACAAGCGATTTCGCTTGCAAAATTACAAAATAAAATTGGTTTCACAAGATTTCTTGTGAACGATGTTTTTTTCTTCAACCACGAATAACGAATGCCATTCGGTTTCATGTCCGTTGTACCAGATTCGTGAAATTAGTAATTGCATGAGCAATTCTTCGTGTAATGAAAACAACAACGAGCTACCTGCTTAGTGAAACTTAGAGTGTAATTCGTAGTTAAAAAGTTATCCACACATAATCTTGTAGAAGCCCTTATTCATAAACGATATAGTTTTTCCCATAGAAAACAAGACGATATCAAATAAAATATGTACATTTGCAAGCATAAACATATCAGCATGGGAACAGAACATTTAGAATTCATCACATTCTGCGTGGGCAGTCTTGCTGATGCGCTACACAAGAGTGCATCACAGGTGTATCGTGACCTGCGCTCTTCGGGTGTACTCAATGACTACATCGTTCCATGTTATGATGTCCTGCACACATTCAGCAAGGACTATCTCGTAGAAGAACTGACCGAAGTATTAAGAGAGAGAGGAGTTGCCGTATGAAACTATATCACACATCATCCATGCGCATTGAGAAGCCAGACGTTCTTCACTCACGAGACAAACTGGACTTTGGACGTGGTTTCTACCTGACAAGCATCCGCGAACAGGCAGAACGATATGCAGAACGATTCACACGAAGGAGGAAAGATGCTTACATCAACGAATACGAACTGGACGACAACACTCCGGGATTCATCACAAAGGTATTCACAAGTTACGATGAAGAATGGCTTGACTATGTAACCGACTGCAGAAAAGGAAAACAGAATGAGCAATCATACGATGCCGTATCTGGAGGAATTGCCAACGACAAGGTGTTCAATACCGTTGATCTCTATTTTGCAGGAGTGATAACTAAGGACGAAGCACTTGGACGCCTCAAATTCGAGAAGCCAAATCATCAGATATGCATCTTGAACGCACGAATGATTGAGCAGCATCTTCATTTTATCAAAGCAGAAAAAGTATAGACATGGAAGCAAACAAGACAATATTGCAAATGAAATATGCAAGAATCGTAGGTATCTTTGCAAAAAAGACAGGATTGTCATTAGAAGATGCTTTATCATTCTTTTACGATTCCGACACATACATGCTCATAAGCGAAGGAGTTGCCGACATGCATTGCCGTAGCGACGAATACCTTGCTGACGAACTGATGATTGAATACAAAGAAAAAGTAAAGTCCTGAGACATCTCAGGACTTTACTTTTTCATTTATACAGATTGTTGGAAGCGAAACTTCTCAAGACTTTAACTTTGTTCTACAAACGCAACTAATATTCAAATGAGCATTTGCCATAGAACTATAATAACTCACAACTTTATAAAAGCGATCTTGTGAAAAGAAATAACCAGACAAATTTAATTGAATATCTCGTCCATCTTTCAAAGCAATTCTAAGTTCATCACGGCTTCCTGTTACTCTCTTACATTCAGTAACTTCATTCCAAGGAATGAATCCCACTGGCCACTCTTGTGAATATTTATTTTTTGACTTCGTATAAATACCATCACAATTAAAATAGATAAACTCCTTATTCTTTTTTAGCCAAAACATTATTACCAACGAAACTATAAGAGTTGCTGCAAAAAGACAATATTTCACCCAAGGAACAATGTTGTCATCATCAAATATTGCACCACTCGTTAAAATTGCAAAAAAAGCAACTATCCCATATCCTATCCATACGTTATGATATGTTACTTCGTACTTTTCGCCAAAATTATATTTCTGGTATGAGGATGATGTCTGTGCCTTCGTAGATGACTCCTGTATTTTATTATTGGAAGCCTTCGTTTCGCCTGACAGATTCATTACATAGCCGTCAGGATAATAGACAATATAACTCTCCACATCAAAGAATGCAACATCATGTTCCTTTGCCTTTTCCTGTGACAACTTATACGCATCCTCAGCATCCGACCACGCAAACGCACAATATATAGCATCCTTGGCAATACAATAATCACACATATAATGCTCACCTTCATCCGCTTCGTCATCAGAAGGAGCAAACTCTCCATTCAAAGGTGGAAAAATATCCTTCATCTCAAGGAACCATTTCTGAAGCTCAGGGGTCGCATGCTTGTAATCATTATAATCTATATCTTCTTCCCATTCAGTAACCTTATTATACCAGTTCAGGAAGTCTTCTTTTCTTTCAAAACGCTTGTGCTTATCCAGCACCATCAAGTCATAGCTCATATATTTTCAGATATCTGTTTGGTAATATTATAACATTATTTCCTATACAGTAGGAAGTTCCATATTAACGGTTCAACAGTTAGCGACCTACCGTAAAAACCTTACAACCGCATAACCTTATAACCGCACAACCGCCACAAAGATACATAAAATGAATGAAACGAGCAAGCGCAAGCATTCCCATTTCATTCCACCTTGCCTACTACAAGTGAGACTAAAACCAACGAATGGCTAAAATTCCCAAATAGATAATTAGAACCTGCGAAAGGAGCAGACAACAAAAAACCTCCCGCTGCGATGCAACGGGAGGAGAATATGAAAAGCCGGGAGGAGATGTGATGAAACTCCGAGCTAAATAAGATTTGAGCACCCGCACCCCTTTGTAATCCACCGACACAAGGTTACCTTTCAGACTGGAGCCTCATCGCGGAGATGAGAGTCTTGAGGCGTGGCCCGCCATTAGAATGCGAAGTATTCTCGGTTTTCAGTATAAAATTGATGAGTATCCCAATCGATCCTATACCCCGGCTGAATCCTTTTTTCTTCTTTTATTTTTGTATTGCAAAGATATGTTTTCTATTCCTAACGGCAAAGGAAAAGAGCATCTTTTTTTAATGTTTTTTTAACTTTTTTTGCTGTTTACCCACACACCTTTTATAAAAACAGTTAAAAATGGTAATTTAGCACATACGACCTACGGTTATTGCCGTATTTTTTTCTTAAATTTGCCCAAAATATAGGTGGACACAAAAGAATAATTTTTCGTGGATTTCACCTCAAAAGTAGATATCCAATGGAACAATTAAATATATTTCAAGTAAACTTCTCGCATATACCTAACATTGAAAATGCCGCTCAGATACCTGACAAGATATTTCTGATCGACAATTTCAATGAAAATAAATGTACCAAGTCAAAGGATATAATGTGTTTTCCTGTTCAGCTCAAGAACACGATACTCATTATATGTACCGCTGGTTCTGCCGAGTTGTCGATAAACCTCAAGCGTCACACCCTCAAGGAAGGACAGGTTGCCATAATACTTGACGGTGACTTCTTCCAGTGGATATCCAAGTCGGAGGACATGGAGTGTGCTGCCATAGTCATCAACCACAACATCATGCCTATCAACTTCGACATAAAGAAAGGCATGGAGGCGGCATTCATTATCAAGGAGAATCCTATCAACACTCCTTCGTACAAGGATTTCGTGTCCATCATAGCCATATACAATAATATAAAGAGGGTTCTGCTCAATAGCGAGTTCCTGTTCAAGGAGGAGGTGGCAAAGAGCTACCTTGACATCATCCGTTGCTATGCACTCGACCGCATCATCAGGAGCAACGAACACACGGCAATGGAAGAGCCAAAGAAGTCGAAGCGCAAGGATGAGATATTCAAGCAGTTCATAGCTGCCGTTCAGGAGAGCTACACGAAGGAGCGCAACGTGATATTCTATGCTGACAAGCTATGCGTATCGCCAAAGTACCTTAGTGCCGTTGTCCATGAGGTGAGCGGAAAGCATGCCACACACTGGATAAACGAATACGTCATCCTCGAAAGCAAAGCCATGCTGAAGGCTGAAGGCGATAGCGTCAAGAACGTGTGCAACCGCCTCAACTTCCCTAACCAAAGCTTCTTCGCAAAATACTTCAAGCAGCACACCGGCATGACGCCAAGGGAATACAAGAACACGTGAGGAATTCATAATTCATAATTCACAATTCATAATTCATAATTACTTTCCAGCGGTTAGTGAGGCCGCTTCACTATGTTCTTAAATCTTAATTATGAATTGTGAATTATGAATTATCTTAGAGTTCCGGAGACATAAATTTGAAATTTGACATTTAAAATATATGAAGACTATTCAGATTAATCCAGCCGATAACGTGGCGGTAGCTATCGAAGCTATTGCTGCGGGCACAACAGTTAATATTGAGGGCAAGAGCATCACACTCAACAACGATGTTCCTGCTGGTCATAAATTCCTACTCACAGACCTCAAGGCTGGCGAGAACGTAATCAAGTATGGCTACCCTATCGGTCATCTCAAGGAGGACCATAAGGCAGGCGATTTCGTTTGCGACACGAACATCAAGACTAATCTTGAGGGATTGCTTGACTACACTTACGCCCCTGTACCTGAGAGTGAACTTACAAATCCTGCTTATCAGGAGTGGTTCGGTAATTCTGAACTCCCTACTACATTCAAGGGCTACAGACGTAAGAATGGCGACGTGGGAATCCGTAACGAGGTATGGATTGTTCCTACCGTAGGTTGCGTAAATGGAGTTGTGACTCAGCTTGCAAACCAACTGAAGCATGAAGTGCTCGACCCTTCTTCCCCACTCTACAGAAAGGAAGGCGCACTTAGGATTACAGCATTCCCTCACAACTATGGTTGTTCACAGCTTAGTGACGACCACGAGAACACACGTAAGATTCTCCGTAACCTCGTACTTCACCCAAATGCTGGTGCCGTACTCATCGTGGGTCTTGGATGTGAGAACAACCAGCCAGACCAGTTCAAGGAACTCCTTGGCGACTACGACGAGGAGCGCATCCGTATGATGGTAAGCCAGAAGGTTGAGGGTGACGAGGTAGAATACGGAATGAACATACTTCGTGAGCTCTATGCCATAGCATTAAAGGATGAGCGTACAGACATTCCTCTCAGCGAGCTTCGCGTAGGTCTCAAGTGCGGTGGTTCAGACGGTTTTTCAGGCATCACAGCCAACCCACTCCTCGGAGTGTTCTCCGACTATATCGTAAGCAAGGGAGGAACGACCGTTCTTACGGAAGTGCCAGAGATGTTTGGTGCAGAGACTATCCTCATGAACCGATGTGCAAACAAGAAGCTCTTTGACGAGACCGTTTCACTCGTAAATAACTTCAAGCAATATTTCCTCTCTCATGGCGAACCTGTTGGCGAGAACCCATCTCCGGGCAACAAGGCAGGTGGAATCTCAACACTTGAGGAGAAGGCTCTCGGTTGTACTCAGAAGTGTGGTAAGAGTGCCGTACTTGGTGTGATGGACTATGGCGAGCGTCTCCAGAACAAGGGACTCAACCTTCTCTCTGCTCCGGGTAACGACCTCGTGGCAAGTACAGCCCTCGCTTCATGTGGATGTCATATCGTGCTCTTCACAACGGGTCGCGGAACTCCATTCGGCACATTCGTTCCAACAATGAAGATTTCGACAAACTCAACGCTTGCAAAGAACAAGCCAACATGGATTGACTTCAACGCAGGTACTATCGTTGAGGGCGAGCCTATGAAGGATGTCTTCACTCGCTTTGCCCAGAAGGTCATCTCTGTTGCCAATGGCGAAGAGGCATGGAACGAGAAGAAGAACTATCAGGAGATATCAATCTTCAAGAACGGAGTAACGCTTTGAAAAAGCAAAGCCCCCCGACCCCCGAAGGGGGCGGCCATCCGGATTCCAACAAATAATCAAAACAGCTTTAAATAGACATGCCGTTCGGACGCTTGTTCCGAACGGCATGTTAATTATTAATTATTAATTGTTAATTGAATTTGTTCCGGATGGCCACCCCCTTCGGGGGTCGGGGGGCCTTAATTTACATCACAACTACTCCTCCGTTTGAAGGGATTGTGACTGTCATATTCTTCTTTGCAGAGACCTTAGCGTCTGTAACACCATTGTTGAGGTAGAGCTTCACATTCTGCTTAGCATTAAACATAGGAAGGTCAACGTTAAGCTTGAGTGGCTCCTTAGTAGCGTTAACACCTGCTACGTACCACTTGCCATCAAGAGCCTGACGAGCAAGAACGATGTACTTGCCAGGAACGCCATCAATGAACTTCATGTCCTTCCAACATGTAGGAACAGCCTTCATGAAGTCGAGAGCCCATGCAGGAGCATCTGTAAGGTTGTTTGGTGCTACTGCAAAGTTCTGTACTGGAGTCTGGAAGAGTACGGCTGTTGCAAGAGCATACACGTCAGAAGTAACACGAGTTCTTCCGTGTACATTATCCTTAGAATAGTGCTTGTTGAGAGTAGAACCACCGAAGTCCATGTTACCTACGGCATTACGGAGAACAGGGTGGATAGTAGCTGCAAGAGCCTCTATGTCGTTGTCATACTGACCGAATGCAAGGTTCTCGCTTGCACGTACAGCCTCACAAGAGATGAAGTTAGGGAACATACGCTCCCAACCACGTGGAAGAGTACAACCGTGGAAGATAATCTCAAGACCATACTCGTTGGCATCGATGAGGATATCCTCATACATCTGCATAGTCTGCTGCTTGTCAGAACCTACGAAGTCAATCTTCAATCCCTTGACACCTGCGCTCTTGAGCCAAGCCATCTCCTGACGACGCTCAAGCATACGGTGCATCTTACCGCGTGGACCCTGTGGTGCATCGTTCCAGTAACCGTTTGAGTTGTACCAGAGATACACGCCCACGTTCTTAGTCTTAGCGTATGCAACAAGCTTCTTCATGTTGTCATAGCCGATGTTTGAATCCCAGAGGGCATCAATAAGAACATACTCATAACCCATGGCAGCAGCAAAGTCGATGTACTCCTGCTGCTCCTTGTAGTTGCAGCTTGCATCCATACGGATAATCCAGCTCCATGTAGCACGTCCGTACTTGTAATCCTGACTTGCCTTATACTTAGGAGTCACGAGGTCCCACATGATAGATGTCTCTGCCATTGGTGCAAGAGTCTCACCTACTGTTATTGTACGCCAAGGAGTATATCCTGGGAGCATGATGCCAGGAGCTGAAGTGCCCACGCCACCAAACTCAGAATCCTCTGGGTAAGCGATAGAATATACGTTGTTCTTGCACTCAAGACGACCACCACAGTAGTTACCGTCAACGTTAGTCTCGCAGAGCATTACCCAAACGTTTGTAGGAAGAGCCTTCTCACCCTTCTTCACCTTCATCTGGGCAGGATATTTCATATTGAAAAGTGCAGGATAAGTGAATCCACGTCCATGACCGTTCTTTCCCATCTCTGCTCCGTACTCGTAGTATGTCTCATAGCTTGGTGCAGTACGAGCGAAACCTGTCTGTGGAGTCATCGCTGGACAGAGATAAGTAGTAGTACCCTCTGGCATTGTGAATGATGTTGACTCGCTATTAACGAGACAAGCGAGACGGTCCTTCTGTGGCATCATCTGATAGCGGAAAGCCACATTATTGTTATCCACGTGGAATGTTACGTTGAAAGCAGCCTTGCCTTCCTTTGAGTAGGAAACAGTCTGCTCTACGGCATTAAACTCGAAGTGAGCCTTCTTTGCATTAGGAAGGTCGTATGAACCGTTCACAGCCTTTGCTTCAGAAATATTATCCTGCTTGAGTCCCTTAGTGAAGTCACCGATAGAAGTAGCAAGACCGAGTGGTGAGTTTGTGATAACTTCCCTACCCTTGTACTCAACGTTGTACTGAGGAGTACCGTCGGCATTTACAGAGAGGTTCACCTTCAAAGACCCATCTGGGCTTGATATTGTCTGTGCACATAGTGCGAGTGGCGCCATAAGGAGGCATCCAACCATTGTAAAGATTTTGTTCATTATATCAGTATTAAGTTTATATTGTAGTTTCACGTCTGCAAAGGTAAAGATTTTTTCCGACAAGCCACGTAAAACTTTGTAACCTATTCATGCTCTTTTGTTACAAATTCGAGAGAAATGAGAAGATAAGACGATAGTATAGTACAAAAACAAGATGACTGGAAACTCTAGATAATCCAGACCTTCCAGCCATCCATGTATAAATCTTAATTACTGCCCACCTGTCTGCGAGGCAGCTTCACTTAGTTCTTAAATCCTCAGAACTTGAACTGGTTTTTCTTCACATATATCTTATAGTTCTTGATTGCACCCGGAACGTTGCTTTCCATACGTGGGAGGTACTGGAGAGCTGTCACGGTGCGCTCCTTGCCAAGGTCTATGATGATATGATGAGGGAACTTGACACCCTTGAGGGTTGACCAGAATGTAGATTCCTGAAGGTCGTAAATCTTATCGCCTGCACGGTTACCTGTCTGGATGTCCTCTGAGTCAGCGTATGAAATCTTCCATGGCTCACGTGAGAGACGCTCACCATTCTCGTCGAGGAGATAAAGCTCTGCGATACAAGCGTACTCGTTGCCGTTGTGGTTGTCGAGAGCCTCAAGACACACATAGCGACCTGTCTGAGGTGCAGAGAACTTAACCTCCTGCCATCCGTTGCCTGCCTTGAACTGACCTGCTGCCACTGGCTTCTCACCTGCGAGTGAGAGGTTCTGTCCTTCCTTGCGATGGATAGGTGGCTCAGCGTTCTGGAGCTTGTCGATGATAGGCTTGTTGAGTCCCTCGCTCTTAGCCTCTGTAGGGCCTACGATGTCGAGAACGATAATCTCGTTCTTACCCTTCTTGAGCCAGCATCCTGGGCAGTAGAGTGTCTGCTGAGGACCAATCTCCCAGATACGTCCGAGAGCATGTCCATTGACATACACAAGTCCCTTGCCGAATGACTCGAAGTTGAGGAATGTATCGCCAATCTTGCTTACTGTGAACTGTGCCTTGTAGTAACCCGGAACACGGTCGCCGTTCTTGAGTGGCTTAACGTCCGTAAGTGGCTTGTATGCCTGCTTCTGCATATACTCGTAAGTGTCTGGGAAGAGGTAGTTCTTCCAGTTCTTGAGCTGTGCTGTATAGTCATTGCCGTCAATCTCTATTGTGAGGTCAACAGTTCCCTCGATACCCTTGAAGTCCTTGATGGCACGTCCGAAGTTGATACGTCCCATAGCCTCCACGAGGATGTCGAGCTGAGCACCCTTGCGACAAGATGGGAGTACGAGGTCCTTGTCACCGTTGCGACGGTCAAGGTTGCCGATGTACTTGCCGTCCACATATATCTGGAGGTAGTCGTGACCACCTGCTATGTGGAGCTTGGCTGGCTTCTTGAGCTCAGGGAGCGATGTGCGGTAGAGGATTGAACCCCATCCCTGATTGAACTCCTCCATTGTCTTCACCTTCTCTGTCACGATTGGCTCTGGAAGGTTGTCGAATACTGGCGCATACTCCGTGAAGCGGAATGAAGGCACGGTAGTCGTAGCTATAGCCTTTGGAACAGCTGGAAGCTTCTTCTTTGAATACTGCTGGAGCATCTCTCGAAGCTCTGTATATTTAGGAGTAGCCTGTCCGTACTCGTTGATAGGAGCATCATAGTCGTATGATGTCACGTCAGGAGCAAAGCCCGGAGAGTTGGCACCAGCCCAGTGGCCGAATGATGTACCTCCGTGAGTCATATAGAGTGAGAATGAGATATTCTTGTCGAGCATCTCCTTCATACCTGCCACCATGTCCTTTGACGAACGTGTCTCGTGCTTGCCACCCCACTTGTCAAACCATCCGCTCCAGAACTCAGAGCACATCAATGGTGCGTCTGGGCGCAACTGCTTGAGCTTGCGGAACTGGTCGTCGATGTTGGCACCCGTACCGAAGTTCATCGTCCATACGAGGTCGTCAAGACCGTTGTCGGTGAAGTTGCTTGACCAGTCACACTGGAAGAGTGCCACCTTGTCGAAGCCCACGCTACGGAGACAGTCACGTATCTCGCTCACGTATGGCTTGTTCTTGCCGTATGAGCCGTACTCGTTCTCCACCTGTACCATAATGATAGGACCGCCGTTCTGAATAGTGAGTCCTGCGAGCTGCTTGCCCACTTCCTTCTCAAATATCTTCACGCGCTCCATGAAGTATGGGTCCTGCTCACGAAGCTTGATGTCCTTCTTCTTCAGGAGCCACCAAGGCAGACCACCCATCTCCCATTCAGCACAAACGTATGGACCCGGGCGAACGATGACGTACATACCGTTCTTCTGTGCAAGACGACAGAACTCAGCCACGTTGTTGTTGCCCGACCAGTCGAACACACCTTCCTTCTGCTCGTGGATGTTCCAGAAAATATAGATACAGATTGTGTTCATACCAAGAGCCTTACACATCTTGATACGATGCTCCCAGTATTGCTGTGGAATACGAGGATAGTGGATTTCAGCAGCCTTAACGACGAATGGCTCGCCATTGAGCATGAACGCTCCCTTGCCTGCCTCAAACGTGCCAGGCTTCTGTGCCATAGCCGTGTTTGGAACGAATGTCAAGGATGCTAATCCGATTGACATGATTGATAGTAATCTCTTCATAGATTTATTGATAGTATATATAAGTTTTTAAGTTTGTGAGTTTTTAAGTTTTTATGTTCTCGCGGAATGCGGAATAAAAAAGAACGAAAATTTGTTTTTAGATGACGCCTATGACGCACCTTTTCATCTTCTAAATCTTAATTTTTAATTCTTAAATCTTAATTTCCCTATAGCGAGCTTGCTTTTTTAACTTTTAACTTTTAATTTTTAACTCCCCCATGGGAATGGGGGGCTGCGTTTCGCTTGCAAATATAGCAATTCTACTTGATTTATCGTAACGAATAACTAAAAAAATACGTACATTTTGCCGTTTGCCATATTTTACGTAAATTTGCACTTAGTTTGAAAGTTTTTTAGAAACGAAAATTAAAAAAATCAAAGAAGATTCTATTACAACGACAATTATGACCATTCTTGACAAATAAATTATTTTGCATGAATTGCCATGAATTTGCCACGAATATTCATAAATATTTAATGGCCAATTATATGATAATTCATGCTTCAAAAAACAGTTATTTTGATAATTATTGTCAAAGAAAAGAAGAAATAATTTTCTTTAATTTTCTAAATTTTCGTTTCCAAAATCACTTGTAGAACAAAGTAAAATCTATTTTTAACTTTTCACTATTCACTTTTCACTAAAAAAAGGGATGAAGTCACTTTCACCATTATTCGTGTTCCTCGTGCTATATCTTGCAACGAGCATCATAGCACAGGACTTCTACAAAGTACCGATAACAGTAGCGTTCCTCGTATCGTCCATCTACGCCATGGCAACGGTAAAGGGTACGATGGATGAGCGCATCAACATATTCGCCAAGGGTGCTGGCAACAGCTCCATGGTACTCATGCTCATGATATTCGTACTCGCAGGTGCCTTCGCCGCATCAGCCAAGGCTGTAGGAGCGGTAGACGCCACGGTCAACACGGCACTTCGATTCCTGCCAGAGTCATTCATCCTGCCAGGCATCTTCCTTGCATCATGCTTCATATCCCTGAGCATCGGCACTTCGTGCGGAACGATTGCAGCACTCACACCAGTAGCCGTGGGCATCGCACAACATGAGGGCATCAGCGTGCCACTCATGGTAGGACTCGTTGTAGGCGGAACATACTTCGGCGACAACCTATCCTTCATAAGCGACACCACCATCATAGCCACCCAGACACAGGGTTGCAACATGAGCGACAAGTTCAAGGTCAACGTGCGCATCGTGGCACCAGTAGCCATCATGATGCTCGTCATCTACTACTTCATTGGCAAGGACATACACTCCACGAGCGAAGTGGCGGATGTCGATTTCATCCGAGTGCTCCCCTATCTCGTGGTCATCGTCACAGCCATCTGCGGAGTCAACGTCCTGCTGGTACTCATCATAGGCATCATCCTCACAGGCATCATCGGAATATGCGAAGGCACGTTCGACGTGTTCGGATGGTTCTCAGCCATGAACGAGGGAATGATGGGAATGGCTGAACTCATCATCGTCACCATCCTCGCCGGCGGCATGCTCTCCATCATACGCCACAACGGAGGAATAGACTATATCATCAACCTCCTCACACGTCGCATCAACGGCAAGCGAGGCGGAGAGATGAGCATCGCCATGCTCGTGGCACTCATCAACGTATGTACAGCCAACAACACCGTTGCTATCATAACTGCAGGACCTATAGCCAACGACATAGCGCACAAGTACCACATCGACCGCCGTCGTAGTGCCTCCATACTCGACACCGCCAGTTGCTTCATGCAGGGCATCCTCCCATACGGAGCCCAGGTACTCATAGCAGCAAGTCTCTCAGGTGTCAACCCACTCAACATCATGCCATACCTCTACTATCCACTCGCCATAGGACTCGCCCTCCTGCTGTGCATAGTATTTAGGTATCCAAGGAAATTTGCGTGATTTTAAGCTTGTGAGTTCTTAAGTTTATAAGTTTTTTGGTTCTCGCGGAAATGGTGCGCAAAGCGCCTATTTAAAAAACAAAAAGAGAACTTCTCTCACTGACCGTAGGGAAGTAAACAGAACAAAAACAAGAAAAAACATAATAGTGTTTTATTTCCATTCGGTCTGTAAGAGAAATACTTGTCTGTTTTCTAATTGGCGCACTTGCGCATAAAATAATATATCGTATGAAAAAAACTATCGTACTAACTATCTTGGCTTCATTCTTTATGTGCGTAGCCAACGCACAGGAAGACAAGCGAGTAAAGGTTGAACTGAAGACGAACATGGGTAAGATTGTCGTCGAGTTGTTCAACGAGACACCACTCCACCGTGACAACTTCATCAAGCAGGTGAAGGCAGGTACATACAACGGATTGTTGTGGCATCGTGTCATCAACACCTTCGTCATTCAGACAGGCGACCCTGCAAGCAAGAAGGCAAAGCCAGGAGTGTTACTTGGCGACACCGAGGAGAAGCCAGAAGACCTCATACCAGCCGAGTTTCGTGTACCTCAGTTCTACCATCAGCGAGGAATGCTCAACGCGGCACGCGAGGGCGATGATGTCAACCCTGAGAAGAAGAGTTCAGCCACTCAGTTCACCATCATCACGGGTCGTATCTTCGATGACGAGATGCTCGACAGAGCGCAGAAACGCATTGACGAATGGACAAATGGACAAACCAAGCTCACACCCGAGATGCGCAACACCTACAAGACCATTGGCGGAGCAGCCCATCTCGACGGCAGCTACACCATCTTCGGACGTGTCATCAGCGGCATGGACGTGGTTGACAAGATACAAGTTGTTCCAACTGACGAGAACGACCGTCCTCTCAAGGATGTAAAGATTAAGAAGGCTAAAGTGTGGAAAAAGTAAAGACAAAACGAGTTAAAAGCAGATATACAAGAAGGCATTTATCGCACCAAAGGTGCGGACGAAGAAAAAACAGATAAAAACAAATAAAAACAGGGAAAAAACAAGGCACATAGTTCAACAGAATAAGGCAAAAACTCAATCAACAATTTTGCATATTAAAGACGATTGTCTTTATCAAGATGTCTTCACAAACAACTCATGAGAGTCTCATATAAGTCAATACTTTGTCTATACTTTGAATGACATCAATATCTCACAAACAAAAAAAAAATGGGTAGAATAAAAGAGACGCTAAAACACATCAGCATGGTATGATTGTTTTAACGCCTCCTCATTAACTCAGTTCAATCTGACCCTTTCAATTTGTATGGCAACTTCTTATAGAATGTATAGACTTCGCCTTTGGTGGAATCTGTTGAAACACACTCAAATTGAGCATTACTCTCCCATCAATTCATTCCATAAGTCTTTAAGTCCCTTCTTTGGTTTATTATATGGAAGTTTCTTGTAGAATGTATAAACGCCACCCTTGGTCGAATCCGTACTTAAATATTCATATTGAAGTAAGCCTTTTGATTTACTCCACATCAAATATTTAACATTATAAGGAGACCTAACATACTCATCCCACTTCAACATCGCACTATCCAAAAACACAATATCATTAATAACTTCTCCATTTACCGATTTAGTTTTCAAGCTACTACCATCATTTATACAATGCCACTTTGCTCTTTCAGAAAAAGAGAATATAAATCTGAGGTATGATTCACTTGGCCTTTGTACAAGAAACAAAACCCATAACGAATCTCCATTATGAAGCATTTTCCCATCATAACTTGCTGTGCCATAAGAATAGTTCTTTTCGAACCTATCTGCAAAAAGCTCATAATCATTAGAAACCATCTTTTCTTTTATAAACAACGAGTCTATAGATTTACCCGATTTGTACAGAATAGTATCACCGTATTCATACGGAGACATCCATATAAGATCATCATCGCTCAAAAAGTATCTCTCTGTAATGCATGACACCAATAGCACTACAAATAAACATATAACTACTATTCTTTTCATTGAGTTTTTGTTCGTCTTGGGTTGTCTCGTCATCTTTGTTTTCACAATTACGAGAAAAGAGGGTTATAATTCCAGGCACAAAGGTAAGACAATTTCCCCAAAAGAACAAAGAAAAAGAAACAAAATATTTTCATAATGAAAAATATATACAATTCATGCCCCCCCCTCACTTTACACTTTACGTTTGATGCTCTTTATTTGTATTTTGATTTAAGAGCTAACACTCACCTATGGGACAGATAAGGGAATTGCAATTCTAAGAGGGTAAGCCTAAATTAAAAACAAGTTAAGAGAAAGTCAACCTTTATAATAAGTTAGGAATAAAGTGGGCAACGAATATTATTAGACTACAGAATGTTGAAAATACGTCGGGAACGTACTCGTAGTACGTGGCGAGCGTACTCCCAGTACGTTCAGGACGTACTGAGAGTACGTTCCCGTACGTACTGGCTGCGAACCACTAACGTCATGATTTCGCTAAGACTTCGCTATGACACCGAAGTGACTCCAAAGTGACACCACTATGGCTCTACTATTATAGCGGAGAAATAGTAGAGAATTAGCAGAGAAATAGTAGAGACACGAAGAAGTCACTACGAATGAGCAACGGAACACAAACGAAAATCAACTGTACGGTTGATTTTTATAACCCCACGGAGTGCACTTACGACCTTCGTGGACTCGTCTGAAAACAAGCGTATATGTAAAGCTCTGCTCTCCGTGGCTCTGTGGGGGATAAAAAAACAATAAGTTCGCTATGCTTTAGCATTTTATATAGTAGCCTTTCCAACCGTACAGGTCGAAGAAATTAGTATTGGATACTATAAAGATTGAACTTCCACAAGACTTCGGCACGCAATCTCGTTTGTGCCATCCTTGCGAATCTCAATCTCGTATGTACCTGGGGATGTCTCCTCCTTATAGAGGTGGAGGAAATCACCATGAAGACATTCTGCCATGTAGGCTATCTCGAAGCGTTTGATACGATGCTCACGGTAGAAGCGGAGCGAGAAGAGGTCAAGGATATGTTCTATGTAACGGCAACTGTTCATGTGGCCGTTGATATCAATATCGCTATACTTCACCCGTACCGTGTCTGCTGGTTCACTCACACTCACCTTTATCTTTGACGGAGGGGCGATAGGACACTCCCTGTCTGGCACCACCCACTCGGCAAGGCGACCATCATCAATGGTGGTGAGGTCAACGGGCTTGCGCGACTGTCGGTTTATCATCGCCCAGATGGTACGTGCATATCCGATAGGATTACCCATCTGATCCTTGATGCAGAAGTTACGGCACGTGAACATCCTCATCACAGCCTCCACCCATGTCTCCACGGTGAAATGCTGGTACTCGCGAGGTAGTTCCGTAAACTCTATGGCTACACGCGAAAGCACCCACGTGTTATCGTCCTCATTAAGTCGAGAGATTCCGAATCCTCTCTCGTTGGCATGGAAACCTGCCGCATTAAGCAGGTGGTTGCCTAACTGTCCAATGGTGAGGCGACCTGAGAAGTCAACATCGAATGGGTCAACCGTCAGATGATACGAGCCTACCAATGGTACGTCTGTGTTTTGATACATAATTTATATTTGTGACGTTCTTTCTTGTCTTTTCCGACCACAAAGATAGCACTTTTAGTCAAAAGACACAAAAAACATGGTCGTTCGTAACATTACAGATGCAATTTTTGTCGAAAAATGGACTTTTTTACACGTTTTGGACGAAAATATGTTTTACAACATAGTTTTTAAGGGTTATTAACATTCTAAAATCCCCTATCTTTGCACCAGTTATCCTGAAAACAATCTTTTTACCTTAAAAAACTAGTACCTATTGAAAGAAATGAAAGTGCTTCTCTGCGAAGAGAGGCACTTTCGCTTTTAAACACCCCACATTCGTCTTTATGCACATTTTTAGACTCATTTACTATGTTTAGATGATTTTACAACGGAGTAAACAAACGAAATTCAATAAAATTTCATTCATGCTATAAATACAAAATCGCGCCAGAGGCGCGGACGAAGAAAAAACAGATAAAAACAAATAAAAAACAGGCAAAAACATTCTCTTTGAGACACAGAAAACACAGAGAACACAGAGCAATTCAAGGTAAATAAAACCTTTTTCTATGAGTCCTCCGCGTCCTCTGTATTGAAAACAAATTTTACCTTCGGTGAGAAAAGTTCTTTAATTTTATAAAATCTTCGTAAAAAAACTGCTAACAGAGTAAACCTCCGCTTTCAACTTATCGAATTATCGAATCACTCTTGTGAACTCTGCCTTGCCACCATTAGGAACGGTAACAAGGATGGTAGATGTTGACTCCTTGCCATCCATGCCACGTGACTGGACTGTATATTTGTAGTCGGTGCTGTTCTTTGTTGTGCGCTTGCCAACTGTCACAGGAGTGCCAAGAGGGAACTGATAGTCGCCACAAGCTGTGTTGAAGATGGTCTTCTCTGCTTCCGTCACAGGCTTCTGTGCTGAATAGTCAGGAAGAGCATCCACCTTCCCTGCAACGAAACCATTCTCCTTGAGGAAACGGTCAACCTCCACAGGTATGGCATTCTTACGAGCTGTACGCACACCATATCCGCTGTTCACCTTTGCCTTTGGGAGACTTGACTTGAGTGCCTTGACACTCTCCTCCAATCCACCGCTACCGAAAGTACAGAAATGAACGAGGGTCTTGCCTTCAAAAGACTCCTTCTTGAGCAGAGCCTCAATAGGTGGGGCGTAAGTACCAAACCAGATAGGATAGCCAAGATAGATGACATCATAGTTCTTCACAGCCACAGCAAATGGCTTGAGCGTTGGGAGTACACCCTTTGACTTCTCCTCCTGGCAACGAGCTATGGTAGCTTGAAAATCGCCATCATAAGGCTTGTCAAGGTCGATGGACTGGATGTCCGCACCTGTACGTTTACGAATCTCATCGGCAACCGCCTTTGTCGTTCCCGTCTGGGAGTAGTAAAGTACGAGTGCCTTTTGTTTTGTAACATTCTTTGTTTGTGCCACGCAAAATACAGACATAAGTGCTGACACAGCTAATAACAAGATTTTTTTCATGATAGTATGTGAGTTTTTTAGATTAAAGCCCCCTACCGACCTCCCACGAGGGGAGATGACGAACAAAAGAGACTTTATATGTTTATAAATTTACATATTGTAACGGATGTTTTTTAGGAACGAATTTAAAGAAAAAATAGGACTCTCTAAAACACAGAGGACTCCGAGAAATGTAGGATGTAGAATGTGAAATGCAAAATTCAGTATCAATACCTAATTAAAAAATCCTCATTACGTCCTTGCGGAAGAGAACGATTCGCTTAGTCCCTAATTCATTCTAAATGACTTCCCATCCTCTTAAAAGTTTATTCGTGATAAGTTAAATGAAGTTAAAAACGTACAAATAATTAGTAGACACATACAATGGGGTGAAATAATTGCTAAAATCCAAACACTTTATTAATATAATTTGTATCTTTGCCACAATTAGATAATGAAGAAAAAAGATATTGTTATCATTCAAACGTACAAGGTAGTTATAATAGATGGATAAGACAAATAACATAATAGACGAAGAAAACATAAAGGATGACCTTAGATACCTACAACTGCTCGCTCTCTCCTACCCTAACGTGGCAGAGGCAAGTACCGAGATAATCAACCTTGAAGCCATCCTCAACCTCCCAAAGCCTACGGAACACTTCATTAGTGACCCTCACGGTGAGTACGAGGCGTTCAATCATGTGCTGCGAAACGCATCAGGATATGTGAAAAGAAAAGTGGAAAACATATTCGGTAACACCATTCGCACACAGGAGAAGAAAGACCTATGCACGCTCATCTACTACCCAGAGCAGAAGCTGCAACTCATCAAGGCTAAGGAGACCAACCTAAGAGATTTCTACACCATCACCCTCAACCAGCTCATAAAGGTATGCAGGGAGGTGAGTTCAAAATATACACGCTCCAAGATTCGTAAGGACCTGCCAAAGGAGTTCGGATACGTAATCGAGGAGTTGCTCCACGAGTCGCCACTCGTCTCTGACAAGAAGTACCAGTACTACAACGTCATCGTCGAGAGCATCATCGACACTCAGCGCGCAGACCAGTTCATCATAGCCATCTGCAACCTCATTCAGCGACTCGCCATAGACAAGCTACACCTTCTCGGCGACATCTTCGACCGAGGACCGGGTGCACACCTCATCATGGAGACCCTCTGCAACTACCAAAACTTCGACATGGTGTGGGGTAACCACGACATCAACTGGTTCGGAGCGGCAGCAGGCAACAGGGCTTGCATCTGTAACGTGCTCCGACTCTCACTCCGCTACGGCAATATGGCAACACTTGAGGACGGCTACGGCATCAACCTCCTACCGCTTGCCACATTCGCCATGGAGACATACAAGAACGACCCTTGCACTCACTTCAGCATGAAGGAACTTAACGAGGAGTCACGACAGGACGAGAAGACTCTCCGCCTCATTGCCATGATGCACAAGGCAATAACCGTGATACAGTTCAAGGAGGAGGAGAGGATTATCAAGCGTCGCCAAGAGTTCGACATGAACCACCGCCTCATCCTCGACACCATAGACAAGGAGAAAGGCACTTGCATCATCGAAGGCAAGGAATACAAGTTGAACGACACATTCTTCCCTACCCTCATCGACGGTCAGCGAAGCGAGCTAACCAAGGAGGAAGAGTTGATGATGCAGAAGATAGAACGCTCGTTCCTCACAAGCGAGAGGCTCAAGCGACACGTTGACTGCCTGCTTGCCCACGGCTGTATGTACTCCATCGCCAACAGCAACCTCATGTTCCATGCTTCCGTACCTCTCAACGAGGACGGCTCGCTCAAGGAGGTGGAGATAAACGGCAAGAAATACTCGGGCATCAAGCTGATGAAGAAGACGGGCATGCTTGTGCGTCAGGCTTTCAGCAACGATTGCACAAAGGAGGACAAGCAGTTTGCAATTGACTATATATGGTACCTTTGGTGCGGCGAGAACTCACCACTCTTCGATAAAAAGAAGATGGCAACGTTTGAGCGCTACTTCATCGACGACAAGAAGTCGCACGTGGAGGACAAAGGTTACTATTATCTATACAACAACGACGAGAATGTGATAGACCGAATACTCGACAGTTTCGGTGTGGAAGGCAAGCATCGCCATATCATCAACGGTCACGTGCCTGTGCGCCTCTTGAAGGGTGAGACGCCAGTCAAGGCAAACGGCAAGCTGATAGTGATAGACGGAGGATTCTCCAAGGCATACCAGCCAAAGACAGGTATTGCAGGCTACACACTCACCTACCACTCACGCGGACTCGACCTCGTACAACACCAGCCATTCCAGTCAACGGAACTTGCCATAGAGAAGTGCGAGGACATCAAGAGTACCACCGAAATCGTGGAGAACAGTTCACAGCGTATGCTCGTAAAGGACACCGACAAGGGACGTATGCTCCAGTCAAAGGTGGCAGACCTCAAGAAGCTCCTCTAAGCATACAGGAACGGCTTCAGAAAGGAAGTGATTAAAAATTAAAAATTAAAAATTAAAATTAAAAACCAAGCAAAGCGGTTTCACTGACCGTAGGGAAGTAATTAAGAATTAAGAATTAAGAGTTAAGATTTTAAAATTAAAAACCAAGCGAAGCGGTTTTATAGACCGAAAGAAAGCAATTAATAAAGTCTCTTGCTTTAGTCACCTCCCCTCGTGGGAGGTCGGGAGGGGGCTTCAACATAAAAAACTTAAAAATTTCTATAATATGAAAAAACTTTTTTTTATCGCAGCACTCGCACTTGGATGCATGACTGCAAGCGCACAAAAGACTTTGTCACTCAGCACATACAGTGGCACAGACCTTACTAAGTATGACAACAAGACGATGAACGTGTACGTATCACGTTACATCTTCAAGGGATGGAACACTATCTCCCTTCCTTTCAACGTATCAAAGGAGCAGCTCAACGAGGTATTCGGCTCTGACTGTCGCCTTGAGAAGCTCGCTGGCGTTGAGAGCGACGGCATGGACATAAAGATGAACTTCGTGGACTGCAAGGAAGAAGGTATCAAGGCAAACGTACCTTACATCCTTAACTATACTGGTGAGACTGCCAATAAGTCATTCACAGTAGAGAACGCAACAATCGTCAATAGCGAGGCATCTGTAAGTTTCACTGTAGCCAACACAGGCGAGACAGTCACATTCGGAGCTGCTCAGAAGCACCAGAGCGCAGAGGGTCTCTACGGAATCCTTGCTAAGGACAACGCTGATGCTGCATTCGTAAACGTAGATCAGACAACAACAGGTTTCTACGCTACTCGTTGCTTCATCAAGCTCTCAAGCGGTAACTCTACAATGCTCACAAGCAAGCACTTCACACAGAGCGAGATTACAAGCATCAACTCAATCGTTAAGGGCAACGAGAAGGTAGATGTATATAACGTATCAGGTAACCTCGTAGCCAAGAGTGCAACTGCACAGGAGATTAGCAATCTCTCTTCTGGCGTATATGTAGTAAAGGGCAAGAAGATTATGGTAAAGTAATTCTAATTTCCAATTACTAACTACCATTTATAATATAAAAGAGGGAAAAATTCATCTAAATGATAAATTTTTCCCTCTTTTGCTTGCATATATAAAATATTTGCTATTACTTTGCACTCGTTATGAGAAAGAATACATTTACATATTGGCGTTGGCATAGCTTAGGATTCAAAAAAATCGTAAGTTAGATGGTCATATCCCTATGCGAACAGCAATATGTGAACATATAGCATAGAACAAAAGAACCTATCGTACTTGCGATGGGTTCTTTTTTTTGATGCTTGCCACAACATAAACAAAATAAAACTACAAAGAAACAAAAAACAAAATAAACATGAAAAGTTATCAAGTTGACGAAAATGGCTATTACGGCGAATACGGCGGTGCCTACATTCCAGAAATCCTCTACAAGACAGTGGAAGACTTGAAGAAAGCATACCTCCCTATCATCGAGAGCAAGGAATTCAAGGACGAATACCACGCTCTTCTCAGGGACTATGTGGGACGCCCTTCACCACTCTACTACGCCAAGCGTATGAGCGAGAAGTATGGTTGCAAGCTCTACCTCAAGCGTGAAGACCTCAACCATACAGGTGCACACAAGATTAACAACGCACTCGGACAGATTCTCCTTGCCAAGAAGATGGGCAAGAAGCGCATCATAGCCGAGACAGGTGCAGGACAGCACGGTGTGGCTACAGCTACAGCCTGTGCACTCATGGACATGCCTTGCACAGTATATCAGGGAGCACTCGACGTACAGCGTCAGCACGTCAATGTTGAACGCATGAAGATGCTCGGAGCAACAGTAGTACCAGTAGAATCAGGTAACAAGACCTTGAAGGATGCAACCAACGAAGCCATCCGCGACTGGTGTTGCCATCCAGCTGACACCTTTTATATAATAGGCTCGACAGTCGGTCCTCACCCTTACCCAGACATGGTGGCACGACTCCAGAGCGTAATATCAGAAGAGATAAAGTGGCAGCTTCAAGAGAAGATAGGACGCGACTATCCTGACTACCTCATGGCTTGTGTAGGCGGAGGAAGTAATGCCGCAGGAACAATATACCACTATATTGACGACGAAAGGGTTAAGATTATCCTTGGCGAGGCTGGCGGTCTCGGTGTAGATAGCGGACAGACGGCAGCATCCATGCAGGTGGGAACTACAGGAATCCTCCACGGTTCACGCATCAAGCTCATGCAGACAGAAGACGGACAAATCATCGAACCATACTCTATTTCTGCAGGACTTGACTACCCAGGCACAGGACCTATCCACTGCAACCTCTACTCAACAGGTCGTGCACAGGTTCTCCCAGCCAACGATGACGAGGCACTCAGGGCAGCATTCGAGCTTACTCGCATGGAAGGAATCATCCCAGCACTTGAGAGTTCACACGCACTCGCCCTTCTCCCTAAGGTTAAGGAGCAGTTCACAAAGGACACAGTTGTGGTACTCACAGTAAGCGGACGCGGAGACAAGGACCTCGACACCTATCTCGCTCACCAAAGTGAAATAAACCTATGAGACATGACTAATTAGTCGGTTACATCCAAGCCTTACTTAGCTTGACATATTACTAATTACTCATTCCTCATTACTAACTAAGAGACTATGTACAAATATCATACAGCATCAAAAAAGATACTGGGCGACCTCAACACACCAGTAAGCACTTACCTCAAGGTACGTGATGCCTATCCACAGAGCGCACTCATGGAGTCAAGTGACTACCACGGAGGTGAGAACTCAAAGTCGTTCATCGGACTCCACCCAATAGCAAGCATATCCATTGAGCATGGTGTGGGAATAGCAAAATATCCTGACGGCAAGGTCGTAAAGAACAAGATAACAAAGGACTACGGTTCTGCCCAAGTGATAAATGACTTCCTCCACTCCTTCGACATATCAGGCGACGACAGCAACTACTGCGGTCTTTACGGCTACACTTCGTTCAATGCCGTTCGCTACTTCGAGAACATCAACGTGAAGGATGAGACACAGCAGGAGAACGACGCTCCAGACCTCCTATACATCCTCTTCAAGGACGTCATCGTCTTTGACCACTTCCGCAACGAGATGATTCTCATCGAGCTTCTCACAGACGGCGAAGAGGATGACCTCAACCAACTTGAGCGCGACTGCAACAGCCGTTCATATCAAGCATACGGATTCAAGCCTGTTGGCGACTTCTGGTCAACACTCACGGACGAAGAGCACAAGGAAAACATCCGCAAGGGCATACAACATTGTCTTCGTGGAGACGTGTTCCAGATTGTACTCTCACGTCGTTTCAAGCAGAAGTATGAGGGTGACGATTTCAAGCTCTACAGGGCACTCAGAAGTATCAACCCAAGCCCATACCTCTTCTACTTCGACTTTGGCGGTTTCCGCATCTTCGGTTCAAGCCCTGAGACACATTGCCGCATAGAAGGCAAGAGAGCTTACATCGACCCTATCGCAGGAACGACAAAGCGCACAGGTGATGCAGAGCAAGACCGCAAGAATGCACTCTATCTCAGGAACGACCCTAAGGAGAATGCAGAACACGTGATGCTCGTTGACCTTGCACGTAACGACCTCAGCCGCAACTGCCACAATGTGAAGGTTGACTTCTACAAGGACATGCAGTTCTACAGCCACGTCATCCACCTCGTATCACGAGTAAGTGGCGAACTTGACGACAATGCAGACCCTGTACAGGCTTTCATCGACACATTCCCAGCAGGAACATTAAGTGGTGCTCCAAAGGTTCGCGCCATGCAGCTTATCTCTGAATACGAGCCACATTGCCGAGGCGCATACGGCGGTTGTATCGGTTTCATCGGTTTCAACGGCAACCTCAATCAGGCTATCACCATCCGTACGTTCGTAAGCAGAAACAACGAACTTTGGTTCCAAGCAGGTGGCGGTATTGTAGCCAAGAGCGATGTGGAGTATGAGCTTCAGGAAGTAAACAACAAGCTTGGTGCACTTCGCAAGGCAATAAGCATAGCAGAGAAAATATAATTCAACAACACAATTACTAAAAGTATAAACACATGAAAGTTGTAATAATTGACAATTACGATTCATTCACATACAACCTAAGTCACCTTGTCAAGGAACTGGGCGCAGAAGTAACTGTGTTTCGTAATGATATGTTCAAGTTGGAGCAGTTGGAGTCTTACGACAAGATAATACTCTCCCCTGGTCCTGGTATTCCTTGCGAGGCAGGACTTCTCCTCGACGTGATAAAGCACTATGCAGGCAAGAAGCCAATCCTTGGCGTTTGTCTCGGTCATCAGGCAATAGGCGAAAGCTTTGGAGGTAAGCTCACCAACCTAAGTCAGGTGTATCACGGAGTAGCAACTCCTTGCACCATAACAAAGAAGGACTACCTCTTCAACGGTCTCCCTGATAAGATTGAGATTGGCAGATATCACTCATGGGTAGTTGACAACGAAGGCTTCCCAGATTGCCTTGAAGTAACAAGCGTATCGGACGAAGGCTACATCATGTCACTCCGCCACAAGGAATATGATATCCGCGGTATTCAGTACCACCCAGAATCGGTACTCACACCTGACGGAAAGAGCATTATCAAAAACTGGCTGGAAAATTAACATTTGAATGAGGAATGAGAAATTAGGAATTAGGAACTAAGCGAAGCGGTCTCACTGACCGAGGGTAAGTAATTGATACCAAATTTTCTAAATTTTCGTTCTAAAAACATCAGCAAAAACTAACAAACTTAAAAACTTAAGAACTAACAAACTCAAAAACTTACACGCATGAAACACTATCTTTTGAAACTTATCGATGGTGAGTCACTCACAAGAGAGGACACTCATACCATCATGTTAAATATAACTAAGGAGCAGTACAATGACCAACAGATTGCGGCACTCCTTATGGCAATTCAGACAAAGGGAGCAACCGTAGATGAGATACTTGGTTTCCGTGACGGTCTCCTCGAAACAGGCAAGTACATCAACATCGAGGATATGGACACCCTCGACATCGTAGGTACAGGTGGCGACGGTAAGAACACATTCAACATCTCCACTTGTTCAGCATTCGTTATCGCTGGTGCTGGCTACAAGGTGAGCAAACACGGAAATGGCGGTAGTTCTTCCGTAAGTGGTGCAAGTAACGTGCTTATGGGTCATGGAGTGAAGTTTACAGACGACGAGGACAAGCTCCGCAAGTGTCTTGACAAGGTTGGTATCTGCTACTTCCACGCCCCACTCTTCGCCTACGGAATGAAGTTCGTAGGTCCTACACGCAAGGCCCTCGGTGTTCCAACTTGCTTCAACCTCCTCGGTCCTCTCGTAAACCCAGGACACCCAAAGAACTCGCTCCACGGAACAGCCAACCAGAGCCAGTTGAGACTCTACACAAATATCCACCAGAAGATTGGCGACAACTATGGTGTTGTTACTTCATACGATGGCTATGACGAGATTTCGCTCACATCAGGCTTCAAGATTTGCACAAACAACTTCGAGAAGGTTCTCACACCTGTTGACCTCGGTCTCAAGTACATAGAGCAGAAGGATATCTATGGTGGCGAGACAGCAGAGGATGCCATGAAGATATTTGACTCTGTCCTTGAGGGAACAGCAACAGAGGCACAGAAGATGGTAGTAATTGCAAATGCAGCCTGCGGTATCAGCGTAATGGACAAGAACATCAGCATGGAAGACTCCGTGAAAGTGGCACGCGAATCACTCGAAAGCGGCAAGGCACTTGAGGTATTCAAGAAGTTCGTAGAGTTTAATTCATAAATAAAAGTAGTAAAGAGTAGTAAAAAGAAATAAAAAGGAGTAAAGAGACGGATGTTATAATGTCAAATTTATGCCTCCTGCCAAAAACGTTCAGAACGCATAAATTAGAAACATGAAAGAACAGACAATCGTCTTTTAACTCCTTCTAACTCCACTTTACTCCCTAAAAAAAATATGGATATATTAGAAGAAATAGTAGCACATAAGAGGATTGAGGTTGCGAAACAGAAAGAAGTGATTGCACCCAAGGAGCTCTACCGCGAAATAGAGAAGATGATTTCAGATGAATCCATCCATAGGATTATCTCCATGAAATCATCACTTAGGAACTCCGATTCGGGTATCATCTCCGAGTTCAAACGCAAGTCACCTTCAAAGGGCTGGATTAAGGAAGAAGGACAACCAGACATCATTCCTGCATCCTACTGCAAGAACGGAGCTTCTGCCATCTCCATCCTTACGGACGAGGAATACTTCGGAGGACGCTTGAAGTTCATCAAGACGGCACGACCAATGGTCACATGCCCTATCCTACGCAAGGACTTCATAGTGGATGAGTACCAGCTCTTTCAAGCACGCCTTATCGGTGCAGATGCCGTACTCCTCATAGCTGCCGACCTCACGAAGGACGAGTGCAAGACTCTTGCCAAGACAGCTCACACTCTCGGACTTGAGACACTCCTTGAGATTCACTCTGAACAGGAACTTGACTATGTGGGCGACAATATAGACATGGTAGGAGTGAACAACCGCAACCTCGGAACGTTCCATACAGACGTGCAGAACTCCTACAGACTTGCCTCAAAGTTGCCAAGTGACTATGTACTCGTGAGCGAAAGCGGAATAAGCAATCCAGAGACTGTACGTGAACTTCGCATGGCTGGTTTCCGTGGCTTCCTTATCGGTGAAACATTTATGAAGACTACAGACCCAGGAATGGCACTCAAGGAGTTTATTGCACAAGTAACAATATGATACTTCTCTTTTTTGAAGTAAAACGGAGTAAATAGGAGTAAATAGAAGTAAAAAGACGATACTCTGTAAAGACATCAAGCGAATGACTATTGTCTTTTTACTCCCTTTTACTTCTCTTAAATACGACACAAAGAAATGATAATCAAAGTTTGCGGAATGCGCGATGCCGATAACATCAAGGATGTTGACAATATCGACAAGGTAAACTGGATGGGATTCATATTCTTCGCCAAGAGTAAGCGCAACGTGGAAAGTCTGCCATCATACATGCCAGTCAAGTCCAAGCGCGTGGGCGTGTTTGTGAATGCTGCCAAAGGCGACATCCTGTCAAAGGTAAGGGAGTATGGCTTCAACATCATCCAGTTGCACGGAAACGAGGATGCCGACTATTGCCAATCACTCAGACAGATGCTCGGCAAGGACATTCAGATAATCAAGATGATTCAGGTTTCTGACAGTTCTGACATACATAATGTCAGTATTTATGAAGATTCGGTAGATTATTTTCTCTTTGAGACAAAATGTCAGTCCTACGGAGGTAGTGGCACGCAATTTGATTGGAATATACTGGAGGAGTACGAAGGTACGAAACCTTTCCTCATCACAGGAGGCATCTCACCCGATGATGTTGATAAAGTCAAGGCTTTCCACCACCCCATGTTTGCAGGCATAGACCTCAATTCCAAATTTGAAACCGCACCTGCTTTCAAGGACGTAGAAGCAATCAAAACATTCGTGGCAAACTTTTAGAAAATAACAATTAAAACACGAAACGATTATGAACAGAATAAACAAACTTTTCCAGACAAAGTCTGAGAAGATTCTTTCAATATATTTCTGTGCAGGTCACCCTACACTCGAGGGTACTCGCACAACCATCAAGACCCTTGAACAGAAGGGCGTGGACATGATTGAGATTGGCGTACCATTCAGCGACCCTATGGCTGACGGTCCTGTCATTCAGGATGCTGCTACCAAGGCACTCCGCAATGGCATGACTCTCCGAAAGTTGTTTGCACAACTTGACGGCATTCGCTCTGAGGTCAACATTCCACTTATCCTCATGGGATATCTCAATCCTATCATGCAGTTCGGATTCGAGAACTTCTGCAAGGAATGTGTGGCGAAAGGTATTGACGGAGTCATCATCCCAGACCTTCCATTCAAGGACTACCTTGAAGAGTACAAGCCAATTGCCGACAAGTATGACATACGCATTATCATGCTTATCACTCCAGAGACAAGCGACGAGCGTATCCGCTTCATCGACGACCATACGGACGGATTCATCTATATGGTTTCATCTGCAGCCATCACAGGTGCACAGAAGGAGTTCAACGATGCAAAGCAGGCATACTTCTCACGCATCAACGCCATGGGACTCAAGAACCCACGCATGATTGGTTTCGGCATCAGCAACAAGCAGACCCTTGAGGCTGCCCAGAATAATGCTGCAGGAGCCATCATCGGTAGCAAGTTCGTCAACCTCATAGAGGAAACAGGCGATGCCGGCAAGGCAATGGACAAGTTGTACGAAGCGTTGAAGCAATAACAACGACAAGGTTATAGGAGCTAAGAATACAGGAAACATGGACAAACGTCATTCATCATAACTTCTTTCATTCTTAGCTTCATAACTACTAACAACATATTTATGAAACGAATTTTACTTATCATTGCCATCTTGGCTATCTGTCTGCCTAACGTGGCGCAGACAAAGAAAACAACAACAAAGACAGCCCAAAAGACGACTGTCGTAAAGAAGACATCAAAGGATAATACTAAAAAGACAACTGCAACAAAGACGGTTGCAAAGAAACCTACAGATGCCAAGGCTACAAGTGCGAACACTAAGGTAGCAGAAAAAGACACTAAAAAGGAAGTTGCACCTGCATCAACTACAGCAGTAAACTGTGGTTACCTTTGCAACACACCACTCCCTTACCTACCATCTAAGCTGGACATTCTCTTCATCGGCAACTCCTTTGCCATTGATACAAGTACAGCACTACCAGAGATACTCAACAGCCTCGGACTTAGCAACGTAAACGTGTACGTCCTCTACAAGGGTGGATGTTCCATGAAGGAACACTACAACTACTACAAGAACGGAGACAAGGTGTACGAGCTATGGCAATACAACATAAAGGGAGAGCAGAAACTGGAATCTGCCACAAGCATCAACTACGTGATGTGCCGTTTCCCTTACGACGTGGTAATCTTCCAGCAGTATTCGCTTGAATCAGGCGACTACTCAAGCTATGAGCCATATCTGTCAAAGATAATTCAGGCTTACAACATCAATAAGATAGCTCCACGCACCACATTCGCCTTCAACCAGACATGGTCATACAGTTCAAAGCATAAGAATATCGTCAAGTACAAGAACCCAGAGAACATGTACAAGAAGATATGCGAGTCTGTAAAGAAGATGAAGGCTGCATCTGGCATCGACATCATCATCCCTTGCGGAACTGCCGTACAGAATGCGCGCAACGTACCTTCACTCGTGACAGACAACGAGTTCACACGTGACAATCAGCATATCGACTCCTACATGGGTCGCTACCTCCTTGCCTGCACATTCTACGAGTCAATCATAGCTCCATGTTTCGGACGTAACATCAGGGATGACTATACCGTATATGGCAAGGCTGGTGCAAACAATCAGGTAAACAATTCAAACCGAAGAATTCTCCAGAACTGTGCACGACTTGCGGTGGCAAACAACTATGAAGTCTCTGAATTCATCGGAGAATAAGCAAGAAAGGCAAAAAATAATGGGATAAAGAATGAACTTTGCAAATAATAATGTATCTTTGCAAAAATTTATGCCTTTCATGCAAGTTTTTTTACGATATATATACACAATTATTCTGTCCTTGCTCTGCTTCAGCGGAGCAAGGGCAGATAGTTTGCGTGTATCAGTACTCACCTGTTCTCCAGGAACAGATGCATACGCCCACTTCGGACACACAGCCATCCGAATAACCAACATGAACACTTTGCAGGATACGGTTTACAACTACGGTTGCTTTGACTATTCCTCAAACATGTTCGTATATAAATTCATCAAGGGCGAGACGGATTACATCCTCGGAGCCGAGCCTGCCAAATTCTTCTTCTACAGATACAAGGTCTATGGCATAGAGGTAATGGAACAGGTTCTCAACCTCTCCCCTAATGATGCAGAGAACATCCACGCTCTCCTTGAGGAGAACCTCAAGCCTGAGAACATGGAATACAGATACAATTACTTGTACGACAACTGTACGACAAGGGCAAGAGATGCCATTGAGAGTGCCATAACATATGACATCATCTACAAAAAGAATCCTATCAAGCTAACAGCACGACAGGAACTTCACGAGTTTTTGGGAAATGCTCCTTGGTTGCGTTTCGGCATTGACCTCGTACTTGGCGAGAAACTTGACGACAAGAACTTCGACAAGCGTCACCAGATGTTCATTCCTTCACACTATGCGGCAGAACTTGATTCAGCCTACATCGTTCTGGAGGACGGAACAGAAGCACCACTCGTGTCATACAAGCAGATAATCCTTGATGCCAATCCTGCCATGCAGGAGCAGGCACCATTCATAACTCCGATGAAGGTGTTCATACTACTCTTCATCTTCGTCTTCGTGGTAAGCATCTTCGATTTCACAAAGAAGAAAGTCACTTACGAATATGACATAGCCCTCAGCCTTCTCCAAGGACTTGCAGGTATCATCGTGTCATTCCTTTTCTTCTACTCGGAGCATCCTACGGTTGACAGCAACTGGTTTGTCATAATCCTCAACCCACTCTACCTTCTCTATGCCATCTATCTGGCATACTGTATGCGTAAGGACAAGCCAAACAAACTTGCAGCAGTCAATATGTCAGTATTAGGCATCTTCTTCCTGCTCATTTTTGTCATAAAACAGGATATTCAGACAGATGCAATCGTAATGGCAAGCACTTTGCTGTTAAGAGCAATATCTGTACATATCATAGAATATAGAAACAACAGAAAAAAGACTAACTAAATGCGTTTACTAACAACATTCATTGCAACTGTGGCTTTTGCCAGTGCGATGGCACAATCGGACAACGAGGTGCCACGCCTTGTTGTTGGTATAACCATAGATAATCTTCGCACGGACTACCTCAACGCCTTCGCCCCACTCTATGGAGAGAAAGGCTTCAAGAAACTACTCTCTGAAGGACAGGTTTATTCCAACGTACAATATCCTTCCGTAGGTATCGACCGTGCATCAGCTATAGCAACCATCGCCACGGGAACTGCGCCATACAGCCACGGCATCATCGCCAACGAATGGCTTGACCGCTCTTCCCTCTCCAAGAAATTCTGCGTGGACGACAAGGAATGGGCAGGAATAGAGACAAAGGACTGCTCCTCGCCTAAGAGTCTTCTTGTCAGCACCATCGGAGACGAGCTGAAGGTTGCCACAGGAGGCAAGTGCCTCGTATATTCAGCAGCACCAAACAGGGAAGCTGCCATCCTTGCCGCAGGCCACGCTGCCGACTGGGCAATATGGATAGACTCAGAGACAGGCACTTGGGCAGGCACATCCTATTACGGAAGCGCACCTTCGTGGATGAAATTCCTCCACACCACCAATGCCACGTCAGTCATAGAGAACCTTATATGGGAACCTCTGAACAGCTACATAGGTACTTACAATTATTACCTTACATCTGTACAGAAATCATTTAAGCATAAGTTTAACGAGAATGACCTCAAGAGCAATATTGAGTCTTTCAAGCATAGTGCTCTCATCAATGAGGAGATAACAAAGGCGGCACGCTCATTCCTTACGAGTGGAAACGCTGGTCTTGACCTCGTTACTGACTATATTTCCGTCTGCTACTATGCAGGCAACTACAACGACTTGCCTCTATCCGAGACAACGACAGAGTTGCAGGACACATACGCACGACTTGACAAGGAGATAGCCAAGCTACTCAGCGAGATAGACATGCTCGTAGGACTTGACAAGGTACTTATCTACCTCACTTCCACAGGTTACGAACACGTACAGGAAGACCCAGCACTCTCACAGTTCCGCATTCCTTCAGGCAATTTCACCATCAATCGTTGTGCTGCCCTCCTGAATATGTACCTCTCTGCCATGTACGGCAAGGGACAATATGTGGAAGGCTACTTCGACTCACAGATTTACCTCGACCATCAGCTGATAGAACAGAAGCAGTTACGACTCAGCGAGGTACTATCCAACTGCGAGGACTTCCTCTTCCGCTTTGAAGGCGTAGGGGATGTATATACAGCCCACAGACTTACACAGGGAGCATGGACGGCAGGTATCGGAAGCATACGCAACGGCTACAACGCCAAGTGTTCAGGTGACATAATGATTAAGCCTGCTCCGGGATGGAAACTGGTAGACGAAGACAGAAGGACAAGCAAGCTACAACGAGAGTCATTCTTTGAATTTCCTTTGATATTCTTCGGTAACAAAATAAAGGCAGAGAAGGTGCAGACACCTGTCACAACAGATTGCATCGCACCAACAATAGCTCATCACATACGCATCAGAGCTCCAAATGCCTGCAATACCGCACCACTTTTCTAATTAATAATTAAGAATGCATAATTCATAATTATAATAAGTAAAAGTAAAGATCATTGATATTTAGAATCTGACTATCGTCATAACTTCTAAAATTCATAACTACTAAAAATAAAAAACTATCCATTTAAGAAAAAAACAAAATTATATATGGCATTCAACTTAAACGCATTTTTGTCAAGCATCTTCGGCAACAAGGCTTCTCGCGACTACAAGGAGATTAAGCCAATCGTTGACCAGATTCTTGCAATAGAGCCACAGATTCAGGCACTCTCAACAGACGAGGTACGTGCAAAGGTGGACGAAATCAAAGCTTACCTTCAGGATTCAGTAAAGGAACTCCGTGATAAGATTGCTGAGATTAACGAGACAATACAGAAGACAGACATCGACCGTCGTCAGCCTCTCTTCAACCAGATTGACAAGCTTGAGAAGGAAATTCTCGACAAGTTTGAGGAAGGACTCACAGAGGTTCTCCCTACTGTCTTCGCAATCGTAAAGGACACAGCACGTCGCTTTGCACAGAGCGAGAACGGTACTGTCGTTGTCAAGGCAACAGACTTTGACCGTCAGCTTGCAGCAGAAGGTCGTGACTTCGTGGAGATTGACGGTGACAACGCTATATGGCACAACCACTGGGTAGCCGGAGGTAACGACACAGTATGGAACATGATTCACTATGACGTACAGCTCTTCGGTGGTATCGTGCTTCATCAAGGTAAGATTGCCGAGATGGCTACAGGTGAAGGTAAGACACTCGTGGGTACACTCCCAATCTTCCTTAACGCCCTCACACGCAACGGTGTTCACGTCGTAACTGTAAACGACTACCTCGCTAAGCGTGACTCTGAATGGATGGGTCCTCTCTTTATGTTCCACGGTCTCTCAGTTGACTGTATCGACAAGCACCAGCCAAACTCAGACGCTCGTCGTCGTGCTTATCAGGCTGATATCACTTACGGTACAAACAACGAGTTCGGTTTCGACTACCTCCGTGACAACATGACAATGGATCCAAGCGAGCTCGTACAGCGTGAGCATAACTTCGCCATTGTCGATGAGGTTGACTCCGTCCTCATTGATGATGCACGTACACCTCTTATCATTTCTGGTCCTGTACCAAAGGGTGACGACCAGATGTTTGAGCAGTACTGCCCTATCGTTGAGCAACTCGTTGAGGCACAGCGCAAGCTTACTCAGAACTACCTCACAGAGGCAAAGAAGAACATCGAGAGCGAGGACAAGCAGGCTGTCGTTGACGGCTTCCTCTCACTCTTCCGTGCCTACAAGGGTATGCCAAAGAACAACGCCCTCGTTAAGTATCTCTCACAGCCAGGTATCAAGACTGGACTTCTCCAGACAGAGGAAATCTACATGGAGAACAACAACCGTCGTATGCCAGAGGCTACTGACCCACTCTTCTTCGTCGTTGACGAGAAGTTGAAGTCAGTTGAGATGACAGACAAGGGTAACCAACTTATTGCAAGCATCGTAAAGGACGACAACTTCTTCGTCCTTCCAGATATCACTTCACAGCTTTCAGAACTTGAGGCAAAGAACCTTCCAGAGGAAGAGAAGCTTGCTCAGAAGGATGCTCTCATGCAGGATTATGCCATCAAGGCTGAGCGTGTTCACACTATCCAGCAGCTCCTCAAGGCTTACACTATGTTCGTCAAGGATGACGACTATGTCGTAATGGACGGACAGGTTAAGATTGTCGATGAGCAGACAGGTCGTATCATGGACGGACGTCGCTGGTCAGATGGTCTCCATCAAGCAGTAGAAGCTAAGGAACGTGTAAAGGTAGAGGCTGCTACACAGACATTTGCCACTATCACTCTCCAGAACTACTTCCGTATGTACCACAAGCTTTCAGGTATGACAGGTACAGCCATCACAGAGGCAGGTGAGTTCTGGGACATCTACAAGCTTGATGTAGTTGAGATTCCTACTAACCGTCCTATCGCACGTAAGGATCTTAACGACCGTGTTTACAAGACAAACCGCGAGAAGTATAAGGCTGTCATCGAGGAGATTGAGCGTATGGTTCAGGCAGGTCGCCCAGTACTCGTAGGTACTACATCTGTCGAAATCTCTGAGATGCTCTCAAAGATGCTCCAACTCCGCAAGATTGAACACAATGTCCTCAATGCAAAGCTCCACCAGAAGGAGGCAGACATCGTTGCACAGGCAGGTCAGAAATCAATCGTAACAATTGCCACAAACATGGCAGGACGTGGTACCGACATCAAGCTCTCTGACGAGGTTAAGGCTGCAGGTGGTCTTGCCATCATCGGTACAGAACGTCACGAGAGCCGTCGTGTTGACCGTCAGCTCCGTGGACGTGCAGGTCGTCAGGGTGACCCAGGTTCATCAGTATTCTACGTATCACTTGAGGACAAGCTCATGCGTCTCTTCGCATCTGACCGTATCTCTAAGGTAATGGACCGTCTCGGTTTCGAGGAGGGTGAGATGATTGAGCACCCTATGATTAACAAGTCAATTGAACGTGCACAGAAGAAAGTTGAGGAAAACAACTTCGGTATCCGTAAGCGTCTCCTTGAGTACGATGACGTAATGAACAAGCAGCGTAAGGTTATCTACGAGCGTCGCCGCCACGCACTTATGGGACAGCGTATCGGAATGGATATCTCAAATATGATTTGGAACCGTGTGCTCCACATCATGCGCAACGGAAACTTCAACGATGTTCGTGAGGACTTCTTCCGTCTCTTCGCAATGGAAGTACCATTCACAGTGGATGAGTTCGAGTCAACAGACCGCGAGAAACTTGAGGACAAGACATTCGATGTGATTATGAGCACATTCAAGGAGCGCACAAACCGTCTCAAGAGCATTGCCTTCCAAGTTATCAAGAAGGCATACGAGGAGAACAAGGATCGCATCGCTAATATTGACCAGGTAAACGTACAGGTACCTATCACATGGGGTAACGGTCGTGGTCGTTGGATGAACATCAACCTCAAGGAAGCATACGATTCACAGTGTGACAACCTCCTTATCTCATTCGAGAAGTCTATGTTGCTCCACACTATCGACGAGGCTTGGAAGGAAAACCTCCGTGCACTCGATGAACTCAAGCAGTCAGTACAGAATGCTTCATACGAGCAGAAGGACCCACTCCTCATCTTCAAGCTTGAGTCTGTAACACTCTTCGACAACATGGTCAACGAGATCAACGACAGCACAGTATCCGTACTCATGCGTTGCTCTATCCCAGAGTTGGAGAACGAGGAAGTACAGCAGGCACAGGCTCAGCCACAGCGCCCAGAGCCAAAGCCACAGTACGTTGAGACAAAGGAGAATCCAGACGAACCATCAGATATGGCAGCAGCACGTCGCGACACTCGTGCACAGCAGCCAACACAGCCTATCGTAAACCAAGGACCAAAGATTGGACGTAACGATCCATGTCCTTGCGGTTCAGGAAAGAAGTACAAACATTGTCACGGCAAGGGACTCTAATCCCTAAAGCCAAGGGCACATATCTATAAAAATTTTAGACTACCATCAAACTTTTGTTTGATGGTAGTCTAATTTTATTTTGATGGGTAGTCTATATCTTTTTTCACCACCCAATCCGCATCCAGACGGGAAGGTGGTCGCTAATGCCACCATTATATTTAGTCCAGATGAAGGTACGACGGGGCTTCATACCTCCGTATGTCTTGTCACGCTCCAAGAGGAAGGGTGCAGAGAAGATGCCAGATTCATCCATTGACGTTCGCAATGAGGAATCAACCTTGAGGAAACGCTCGGAGACAAGGATATGATCCAAGATGTTCCATCTGCCTTGGTACTTGTACGTTCCGTCCTTTCGTCCCACCATAAGGTCAACGAAGGATAATGACTTCAGACGCTTAACCAAAGGAGAGGACTCGTCCGCATTCATGTCGCCCATGACAATGATGTAAGGATTACGCATCACCCTTTGCAGGGAGTCAACATCATCCGCTACCATGTCCGCTATCCTACGACAACTATTCTCGGCATCCTTACCACCAAGCTTACTCGGAAGATGACAGACATACACAAAGACGGTATCGCCACTACTCACCCTACCGCCTACCCTCAACACGTCACGTGTCGGCTTGTACAGGTTCTCAGCACGAAGACTCTTGGGAGCATCAACAATCCTGAACATAAACGGCTGGTACAGCAAAGCCACGTCAACACCTCTCATGTCCTCCGAATGAGTCATCACATACCTATACCCCATCCTATGCAACATCGTACGCTCCGTGAGATAAGTCAACACAGTGTCATTCTCCACCTCACACAATCCGACCAACCCTACAGGCTGGTACTCATCCACGGCAGCAATAACCTTGGCTATTCCCTTTAGCTTGGAGTAGAAACGGTAACGTGACCAATGATGTGAACCCTCAGGCAAGAAGTCATAATCATCCTTGCCGTCATCATGCTGTATGTCAAACGCATTCTCACAATTGAAGAACATCACAGAGAAATAATCCTGAGCACAACAGACGACTGCAAAAACAAAGAAGGATACCATGATTAGTACCCTTCTTTCTATTATACGTATAATCTTTTTTTTGTTCACTTACCGAAACGGATATTTTATTATGTAAAACCATGACAATAGTTACGTGGAGACCTAACGATGCCAGAAGCATCATGCACACGAATGCGCTCTTCTAAAGTGATATGGTTCCACCAGCTTGTACAAATAGGATAAGGCTGTCCAGACAGGTTCTCCTTATTTGATATAGTGAGGCTGGTCCACCATTTATTCATATCCAATTCAATGCGCGTCAACACACGCTTAGTTGTCTTGTTCTTAGTCATAAATTTGTTCTCCTACTTAGTCTTAATTTCTTTTTATTTATTCATTCCCGATGTAAAACAATCAATATTCCCATGGAAATCATTCAAATTCTACGCTGGCAAAAATATAGTTTTATAGATTTCCCACCAAATATTTTTGAATATATTTTTAAGGATTTGCAAAAAAATATTTCTGTGTACATACACAGCCCATTTTTTTGTAATACACAGATTACAAATGATATATATTTCCATGGAACACATGCAACATCTGGGAACTCCAGATAAATCATAGGACTAAGCAAAAAAACTCTATGCACTCCGTAGCATCGTGGGATTATAAAATTCAGCCATACAATTCGCTATTTTTGCCAGTTCGTGTACGTTCATATTCCGTTGTTCTTTCGTTATGCTTTTTTTGTGTCTCTACTATTTCTCTGCTATTTCTCCGCTATAATAGTAGAGCCATAGTGGTGGCACTTTGGAGTCAATTCGGTGTCATAGCGAAGGCATGACGCAGTCATGAGGTTAGTGGTTCGTAGCCAGTACGTACGGGAACGTACTCTCAGTACGTCCAAAACGTACTGGGAGTACGCTCGCCACGTACTACGAGTACGTTCGCGACGTATTTTCAACATTCTGTAGTCTAACGTTTTTTGTTGCCCACTTTATGTTTAACACACGTTCAAAACTTCAGGAAACACTAAAAGTGCTTACCATTTATAACCTGTATCTAAAAAATGGCAGATTTATTGCTTGTATCACCAATGTATTCTCATTTCATTTTTATAGAAAAAGAGGATAAAAAAGGAATGTCACTTTTCTAATATAAACATGAGAATGTCGAAAGATTAAAACGACATATTTTCCCTATCAACTTATAGAAGTTCTTTTTGCACGAATTACCATGAATTGACCACGAATAATCATAAATTAATGTTGTGTAGCATATTAATTATCATTAATTTTGATTCCGATTTAATAGGAATCAATTTATGGAGATTTATGGCTAATTCGTGATAATTTATGCCTAAAAAATCACAGCTTTATTATTTTAGTCACTCTTCCATTGGCAAGGCAGCGTTGGGCATTTCCTGTTTCCAAGTTGGGAGGATAACCGCCCCTGGAAAGTCTGATTTTTCTCATAAAAATCAAAAAAATATCGTTTGCTTGTGCGTATTCAACTTTTTTGCTTATCTTTGTGAAATGTATCAAGGTTAGACAGGTTTGATACCTGTCTGCGGTGAAGATGCTCAACACATTTCTCCAGAAACCTGATGACCTAAAACCTAAAAAATCAAAAACGAAACAAAAAAGCATAATAAATATATGAGAACACGTGTACTATTTATGGTTCTTGTCTTATTCGGACTGGGACATGTATTGCAAGTAAGGGCGGACGACTTCATGCAGAACAAGATGAACTATTCTGCCATGATTATGGGTGTGGACAAGATTCGTTTCACCCTCCCTACTCAGTACGACGGTAGCTTTAACGAAGGTATCAGCGAGGGACACATCTACCTTGTGGTGGATGGTGGCAGTCGTCAGAGTCTCTTCGACTGGAACTGCGTGGATTATAGTGAGCTGACGGATGACAAGGAGAGCGGAAAGTGTAACATACACGCCTATCAGGGCGGTACGTTCCAGCTTGTCGGCAAGGTGAAGAATGGTTATAAGTCATTTACGAGCGAGAGTAATAACGTGAGTTACACGTTGGGCTACAATGATGATAATGACGACCATTTCACCACTACCGTAGATTGGGTTGTGCCACGCTCACTGAGAGGTCACTCGCTGAAGATTGAGATGTGGGTACACATCGAGGACCGTGACCGCAACTGGTATATTCCTGTTGACAACAAGAATAAGTCTTCGTTCCACACCCTTGCGGAATGGAACTGTCCTGATGCACCAGAGGTGTCCATCAGTCTCGGTGAACCAATGCTTGCTTTTGACACGGAGCATGTCAATCAACAGATGCTCACATATAGCGTGACGGCACGTAGTGTCAAGTGGGCTAAGCTGTACTACACGGATGCCCTGACAGGTCAGAACTTCTCACAGGACCTACCGACAAACAGTCTCGTCGGTATTGCCTACATACCTGCCGACCGTCCGTGGAAGGACATATATGTGGAGGCTCGTGTAATCGATACTGAAGGAAAAGAGGTGAATGAGAATGTCAGGTCTGAGCTCACTACGACCAGGATGATTCACTATCCTGACGGACTGCGTGTGAAATATGACTCGGAAGGTAATGCCCTGCTTAGTTGGAGCATATCCAATGCGGACATGGAGGACATAACGGACGGCGACTACTTTGAGATTCAGCGTAACACAACGGGCTCAACCTTGCGCACCGACCCTAACTGGTTCACGGTGTCTGCATCGGTGAGACACGAACAGGGCAAACAGGATTATACCTTCAAGGATGAGACTGTGCTGAACCAGTATGCCGGCAACCCTATTGCCTATCGCATACGTCGTGTCTATACAAGTATGTGGCAGTGGGCAGACAATTCCGGATTTGCCGTCTATCAGATTCCAGATATCCTGGCATTGCCAAGCATAAGTAATGCTACCGTGAACAGGACGGATGCATGGAACGATGAACAGCACGTGGTGAATATCACGTTCGACAACAGTTCGAATGTCAAGTCCATTCAGGGACGTTTCGTCATAAGTAATGAGAGGGAGCAGAAGCAATTTGAGGAACACAATACGGACTATTCAAAGGCTCTATTCTGCATCGGTAGCATAGAAGACTGGGAACGTGTGTGCAAGATGGTGAGTCAGGGACACACCAACCTGCATGTCATCATGACTAATGATGTCAGCCTTGGTGCCACGGCCTCATCAAGCAGTCAGGCAAAGATAGGTACTAAGGAGCATCCTTTCACGGGTGAATTTGACGGCAACGGTCATACGTTGACAATCAATTACTGGAAAAAAGATGTCATGACTGCTCCTTTCATGCATATATCCGGAGCAACAATCAAGAACCTGCGTGTCAAGGGAAGCATCACTTCGACTACCAAGTTCTCAGGTGGACTCGTGGGTGCTGCCACGGGTATGAGAAACATCATCAACGGCTGTTGGGTATCTGTTTCAATATCTGCCAATATCAACGGCGATTCCAGTTACGGTGGTTTTGTAGGTTCTGTAGGTGCCGAGAGAGGCAGCTTGAGCTCAAGCGAAATCACGGGTGAGCTGGAGATGAACAACTGTCGTTTCGATGGAACAATGACTAATGTCTATGGCTGGAAAAGTTATGCCAATGGTGGTATGATAGGCTGGATTGGCTCTGCGTCATCCAAGGCTACCCTGAATTCCTGTATCTTTGCCCCAGAGTATATCTATACTGACACAAGGGACTGCAGTACCTTTGCAAGATGCAGTGACACGGATGCGTCGCTGAAGCTTAACAACTGCTTCTTCACAAGTTATTATTCAGACAAGGAACTGCAAGTCACGAAACGTGACGGCAAGGACTTCTATGTCATCAACTCAGCCACGGACTGGGAAAAATTCGTAGCAAAAGTTCAAGAAGCAGCTGGCAATGCGGATGTCAATGCTGTCCTGGCTGCCGACATCGCCACGAGCACACCATGCGGAATGGATGCATGGCCATACAGAGGTACATTTGACGGTAACGGTCACATACTGGATGTGAATATACTGTGGGATAAGAGTTACCAGCAGTTTGCTGCTCCTTTCCCATCGGTAAAGAACGTAACCATCAAGAACCTGCACGTGACAGGAAAGGTGGAAGGCTACGTACATTCTGCGGGTCTCATCGGTCATGTGGCAAACTACTCAACCAACTATGTTGAGAACGTGAGAGTGTCTGTCGCAATTGAAACCAATGGTGCATACGTGGGTGGTTTCCTCGGTCATGGTGAAATAGGTACATACAACACATTCACCAATTGTCTGTTTGACGGTAATGCTAAAGGAAATGGCAGTGGCAGATTCGGCTTTATAAGCGGTTGGGACTCTGACGGCATCGGAACAAGCGCATACAACTGTTTGATGCACGGTAATTTCACGAACTTCCAATATTGGGATATGTGCTTCTCACCTTATGGCTCAGCTATAGCTGGCGGATTCGGTAACAACAACATAACCATACTCAACAACTGGACTTACAAGTATGGTGAAAACACCATGTACATGATCGGCAACCTGTCCGACGAGGAACTTGTGGCGAAACTTGGTAACGGATGGGCTATTGAAAATGCTGAGATTGTTCCTATAATGAAGAAGACACAAATTACAGACCTTCAGGGAGGAATATATACCAACTCGACTTCTACGGTACAGATGGCTGCACAGCTTGGCTCTGGCTGGGAAGAGAAAGATAACAGTCTATATTACAAGCTGACAAGTGAGGACGTAAAGGACCTGTATGACACGCAGATATGGGATAAGCGTGCACGTATGCAACTGCGCATCAATATGCATGGCAAGAATGGCGTGGAATCAAGGATTGTAGATCTGTCAGACAATGAGGATGCCATCACGAAGCATCAGTTCAAGCAAGAACTCACACGCAAGTATGTGGACTATTCGTTCGACATCATTGTACGTCGCGGTTCATCGCCTATGCGATTCCTGGAGACTGATGCCGACAGTATCGTTATTCCTGTCAGGAAGATTGATAGGGAGGAGTTGCAGAACTACCGTTTTGAGAGCAACAACCTCATCACCAAGCTGGAGGCTAACAAGAAGCAGAGCAGCGTGGAACTGGTGTGGGAAACAAGCGGAGGTGACCTCGACTACTATCGTGTGCTGAGACGTAAGCATACGGATGATGCCAATGCTGCATGGACCGACACCGTTGCCCGAAAGCTTGACACCAAGTACTTTGAGGATAAGACCGTACTCGTACAGCAGGCGTATGACTATAGCGTGGAAAGCATCTACGAGTGCGAGGGTACAAACATAAACCGTAGCATCGTATCTGGCGTGGGATGTGAGACAACTGGTAAGATTGAAGGCTATGTACGCATGGCGGACGGTACTGCCCTGTCTGGCATCAAGGTGATATGCACACCGGGGTCAACCATAATGGAGGCAGACAAGGAATATGTTGCATATACTGACAATGCAGGCTATTTCGTGTTCCGTGGACTGCCATATCAGGCGAATGGTACATACAATGTATCCATACCATCGACGGACATAGGTGCTTTCACATCACCAAACAATGGCGGTGTGGTGAATTTCACCCAGAGTACCAACTGGAAGGAAGACTTCAACTTCTATCTTGACACATACTATGTCTATTCGGGTAATATCTATTACCGTGACACCAGCATACCTGTGCCGGGTGTATCGTTCAAGCTTGACGGCAATGTAATGCTTGATGCCAGCAAGCAGGTCATCACTACTGACACACAGGGTGCATTCACCCTGAGCATCCCACGCGGAACGCATAGTGTACAGGCTGTCAAGAATGGCCATATATTTGCTGATGACGGTTTCCTCATCAACAGGGACGCAGAGACACCAGACAAGAGGACTGCATATAATTTCGTGAAGAACGTGGCAAGCGTCACTCTCTGGGACTCTACCAAGGTGATGCTGCGAGGCAGGGTTGTCGGCGGTGATGTTCAGGGCGACAAGCCACTGGGTCAGTCTCTGTCAAGGAACAACCTCGGCGACTCGCTCAAGATTGTCATGCAGCTTGAGGGTGACAACACTTCATGGCTCATACGCAAGCAGAACGACGATAATGTACATACAGATGACTACATCGTCACGTTCGGTGCTGAAGGCAATGACACGGCGAGAGTCAATGTGACACGTCACGCCATGACCATCCGTCCAGACAACAAGACGGGCGAATACCAGTTGATGGTTCCTCCGGTCAAGTATAAGGTCATTGAGGTGTCTGCCAATGGTTATGCCACACTGTTCCAGCAGGGAAAGGTGGGTGAGACGATAGACCTGACGACAAAGGAAAACGGTGATGTGTGTGAGTACAACCGCATCTATCACAGCATACCTACGGTGGATGTGAAACAGTTCAATGCCAAGGACGAGCCTTACTTCGGAACGAAGACAACAACCGCTACCGATAATATCGGTAACAATGCGGTGGTTCAGCTCTGGGGATACAGGAAGAATACGGTCAATGACACCGTAACCGACAGTACTGCCGTATATTCACTCGGCTATCCTGTGTTCATGGCTGGTTCGCCATACGGATGGATGCTTCAGGCTTGTGAGAAGTATTACTGGAACAACAAACAGACCGCACAGCCTGACATCGTCAATCTGCACCACGGTACGGTAAGTATAAAGAACTACCTCGTCAGTACGGAGGAGAGCAATGCTGCCACCAACATCGTTCTCGACAGTCTCGGTTATGGCTCATACGTATTCACTCCTGCCAACACGACAAACGTACTTACGGGAAATGATGCTCTCAAGAGCGTGGATATCACCCTGAAGTACGACGGCAACTACTATGACGTAAAGCCGTTGGACGGCAAGCTCATGCGCGGATATGTCATGGCAACTACGCCAAAGGCTGAAGGTGCATACACCGTTGCAGCAAGCTATCCACGACTTGTTGACATACTCCGTGACCCACCTGGTAACGGAAGCTACTCATATCTTGAGGCTGGTTCAAAACTCAGCTACACGTATTCACCTACATTCGAGGGAACTGCGGGAATATCAATGACCCAATCAAGTGGCACCTATACTACTATCTACACAGGTGCCGTAGCTGTTACTCCGGCAACAGGTGCGGGTAATGAAAGCGGAACAATAACAGAGACAAAGGCTGACAAGAAGTTCGCCTTTACGCTGGCTTCAACATACAATGGCAGTTGGACAACAAGCTATAATATTGATGTCACGGAACGCATACAGACCAAGACTGGACAGAGATGGGTAGCAGGAATGGCAGACATCTTCATGGGTACTAACGAGCAGCTGATTGTTCAGGATGCCATCGCAGTACGTGCCATCCCAGAAAAGCAGTATCAGCTGATGAAGACCCACGAGGGCGGCTCGTTCCAAGTAACATCCAAGGAAGGTGTGAATACTACCGTCAAGGTCAAGGTTGGCAGTATGAAGGTTCTTGCCGAAGGTATGGATGTCAACGGCGAGAAGGTGTATCTCGTCCGTGACGAGGTTATGGGTGTCGGCAACAAGGTACAGTCAACATTCGTCCACACTCAGACGTATATCGAGGATGAGCTGTTGCCACAGCTTGCCAAGATGCGTAACAGTCTCATCATGCCAAAGGACTCTGTCAGCGAACAGGAGGCACAGAGCATTGCAGACAACAAGCGTGAGCCTGTATATGTAAGCCTCACCGCACTCGGCAGTCCATTCTTCGGCTGTACGGATTCGGTAAAGGTGTATTATCCTAAGAATCCAAAGGGCGAGAACGTGAATCAGGTGCAGGACCTCAACCAACAGATGAGTTACTGGATTGATATGCTTGCACAGAACGAGATGGAGAAACTGAATGTGCAGAGCAATAATCTGGTTAAGAACTACGACATTGACGGTGGCGTTGGTTCGCTGCAGTATTCAGAGAGTTTCTCTGCCTCACGCAATAAGTCAGGCTTTATCAAGTGGCCAGGACTTAACAATGCAAATATTGCCAGTCTGTTCCCAAGCTGGGCATTACCTGTCATCAAGAAATTTTCGGAAGAAGGAAATGATGCATCTGTCATCAGAAGTGACGAAAATAACGCGATGACAGTACAATCAGCCACTCCGGCTAAAGGATTCACGTTTAAGTTTGTCCCAATCCTGAATTTCAGTTTCCAGGACAAGAGCGGCGAGAACATGACACAGGCAAAGAAGGTGGGCTTCACGCTCAGCACAGCACACAAGAGCAGTCTGAATGTGGATGTCTATCGTACACGCAATGGTCAGTACTCTATCAGCGAGGAGGACTACAGGGACAAGGATGGCGTGGTATATGACGAGATGCTGAACATGACAGCAGAAGTGCTGGACGAGCTGAAATATGGTCAGCCTTACCATCCTGACTCTGACATTGACGTATATTCCAACTTCGTATTCCGCACACGTGGTGGTGTGACCAATCAGCCATACGAGGGTGAACGACGTACCAAATGGTATCAGCCGGGTACGGTACTTGACGTAGCCACAACGCCTATCGACAAGCCAAATATCTGGGTTGAGCAGGCTGTGGTAAGCAATGTACCGTTTGACGAGCCGGCACGTTTCGTACTCCACATGGCAAACGAGAGCGACTACCCAGATCAGGCTACAATCATCATGCAGTACTTCCTGGGGTCAAGCAGCAATCCTAAGGGTGCCAAGGTATGCGTTGACGGCAAGCCACTCACAACATCTGGTGAGACAGTATCTTTCTACCCTATATTTGACACGAAAACGGGTAAGCACAATGTGATAACAAAGGAGATTACGGTCTATCCAAGTACGTCATACGACTACGAGAACCTGGAGATATGCCTCAAAGACCCAGAGGATAATTCACGGGTATATTCAGTCAATTTCTCTGCCCACTTCATTCCGTCCGCAGGCAAGGTTAATGTATCCATGCCGGGCAACAACTGGGTGATGAACACCGAGAGTCCATACGACGGAAAGCGTAAGGGATGGTATATGCCTGTAAGGATTGACGGCTTTGACGTCAACTTCCCTAACTTCGACCATATCGAGTTGCAATACAAGTTGTCCAATCAGGGTGACAAGGACTGGGTGAGCACATGCTCATACTATGCCGACAAGAAATTGCTGGCTAAGGCAAGTGGTGTGACCGACACCATACCGTCCGACGGTATCATCGTGGCACGCTTCTATGGTGAGAATGACCCTGTGGAGCAGTACTACGACATACGTGCCGTCAACTACTGCCGCTATGCTGGTGGCTTCCTCACTAAGTCGTCACCTATACTCAAGGGTATAAAGGACACACGTCTGCCAGAACTGTTTGGCACCCCTGCTCCTCTGAACGGAATACTTGGCATTGGCGATGACCTGAAGATGACATTCTCTGAGCCTATCGCCGGCAACTATCTGAGCAAGATAAACAACTTCGAGTTGCTTGGTACGCCTGTGAGCAAGGATATTTCCACCTTGACATCACTGCACTTCGACGGAATCACGTCAATGGCATACACCAACGGTACGCGTAATCTCACTGGTAAGGACTTTACGGTGGACGTAATGCTCAACCCTGCATCTGAGAAGAGGGACATGACTATTTTCCGCCACGGAGGTGTTGAGAACGGCTTGTACTTCGGTATCTCTGCCGACCGTCATCTTACTGCCACAATCAACAAACAGACGGTTGTGTCAGACTCTGTCGTTCCGTTCAATGGCATACTACGTGATGTGTCATACGCTCTTGAGCACCTCTCTGACAGTGTGAGGATACACTTCTTCGACGGAAGCAAGGCTATCGGAACAAAGACAATAGCAGGTAAGCATGAGGGTTCTTCATTACTGATGATAGGTGGCGAGTTTTCGGAGGCAGACAGGAACTACAAGGGCGAAATGCTTGAGTTCCGCCTATGGAACCGTGCCATGAAATCGTCAAATATTGACATGTACAGAATGAAGAACCTGACAGGTTACGAGAGCGGTCTCCTCGACTACTACCCAATGAACGAAGGCAAAGGCTCATTCTGTTATGACAAGGCACCTGCCAGCATGGATGTACACCTGTTTGCAACATCATGGAAGAGTCCTGAAGGTCTGTCAATAAAGATGGACGGAACAACGGGATTGCGCCTTGCCCCAGACAAGTTCATACGCTCAAACGAGCATGACTACACTCTGATGTTCTGGGTACGTACGTATGACCGCGTCGCATCATTCTTCTCTACGGGTGATGCCACGGCAGCAACGAAGGAAGCAGGCTTGAGAGACCAGATAAATATCGGAACGGACAACTATAATCTCTATGTCCGCTCAGACGGATGGGAGAAAAATACTGAGTACTTCATCAGCGACTTCGAATGGCATCATGTTGCCTTGACGGTATCACGTTCACGCAATGTTGCCAATCTGTATGTCGATTCTAAACTTATAGAATCATTCCCAGCTGACAGCATTCAGGGTATCTCGGGTGACCATGTTGCACTTGGTTCTACATTCGTTGATAAGAACACGCAGAAGGACGTAATGACTGGTAACATTGACGAGGTGGGTATGTACTCAAGTGTGTTGCCAATAAGCCTCATAACCGAACTGGCTACCCACACTCCAGACGGCAGGATGTCATCATTGATGGCATATCTCAGCTTTGAGCGTTCAGAACGTCAGGATGACAATACCATGCATCTTGAGCCTACGGGTGTCAGTCTGAAACGGTATAAGGACAACCAGGGTAATGTCGTTGAACGAGTTGATACTCTTGTCAACCTGTCAAGTCTGACAGACATGATTGACCGTTCTAACTATGCTCCTATGTTGAGTAAGACACAACTGGATAATATCAGCTTCTCTTATGTTGCCAGTGGCAACCAGTTGCTCGTCAACATCAAGGAACCTGCCTATGCAATAGAGAAGACAAATGTCTATCTCACCGTCAAGGAATTGCCAGACTTGCAGGGTAACCTGTTGGCAAGCCCTGTGATGATGAATGCTTTCGTGTATCGCAATCCACTACGCTGGGACAGAAAGAACATCACAAGCAATATACGCTATGGTGAAGGATTAAGCATGGATGTGGTAATACACAATCTGAGCGGTCAAAGTCAGAACTACGAACTTGGCGACTTGCCTCTCTGGGTTTCTGCCTCAAAGACAAGTGGCTTCATCAACGCTCTCGACGAGGAAGTAATCACTCTCACTGTATCTCCATACATCAACATTGGTACGTACAATGAACAGATTACCCTGAATGGTGACAATGGAATGTCTGAGCCTTTGCCTCTGACACTCAATGTTCGTGGTGATGAACCAGAATGGGCTGTAAGTGACAGCCTGAAGAACCTACACACCATGATGATGGTTGCACGTGTGAAGATAGATGGTGTGGTGGCAAATGATACTGACGATATACTTGCCGCCTTCAATGACCGTATGCAGGTTGTCGGTGTTGCACATGTGGAAGTGAACAATACTGCCAATGCTAATGAGGCACTTGTGTATATCAATATCTACGGCAACTCGTCTGACAGTAATCATGATAAATTAAACTTCAAGTTCTTCGATGCATCTACTGGCAAGATATATACATTGATGACCAGTGATGATAAACCGATAACATTCACAAAGGACAGGATTTTAGGTTCGGCAACATCACCTGTAGTCCTTGCAGATATGTTCAACAACGTGCAGATGCTGAAGTTGAAGAAAGGATGGAACTGGGTTACATTCAATGTACTGCCTATGGATATGACTATATCTGAGTTCCTGTGTCACAATACCAAATGGGACGTGGGCGACAAGATAGTCTATGTAAATGGTACTACTACCAAGCAATGGGAGTATGTTCAGGACTCTCAGTCACGAAGCTATACATGGACAGGTGACAGCATCATTGATGAGCAGTACATGTCAGCAATGTTTATGGTTTACTCTATGAGTGACAAGAATGTATGTCTTGAAGGTTTCCCTAACATCAGCATTCTGACTATACACAAGAACTGGAACCGTATAGGATATCTTACAACCATAAATCTGCCTATAGAACAGGCTATGAGCAACTATATGGAACATGCCTCAGAGGGTGACATCATCAAGTCACAGGATGCATTCGCCATAGCAAGCCGCACATCGTCTGGTCTTGTGTGGAAGGGTTCGTTGAAGTATATGGAATATGGCAAGGGATATATGCTTAAACGATTAGCTGATGATGAGGTCATGCTCGATTTCCCATATTTCTATGGTGAGAACAGATATTCTGGTAACGTGTCATCTGTTCGTCGCAGAACCATACATTCTGCTACGACTATGAATATTGTTGCAAGCGTCAGTGGCATTGATGTTGAGTATGGCGACTGCCTGACAGTCTATAATAGTACAGGCAAGGTGGCAGAAGTAGAGATGAACGAGGATAATCTCTTCTATCTGAGTGTTGGATGCGATGAGAAGCTCTCTGGTGCTCTCCACTTTACCATCGAACGTGACGGTGAGGTTATAGCCGTTACTCCAAGTAACATACGCTATGCTGCCAACAATGTACTTGGTACGCCAGACAAGCCTACGGACATCAGTTTCGTAAATCTTGAGCAGACAGCACATGACGGAAGGTGGTACACAATATCTGGTATCCTTCTTCCTAAGAAACCAGTATCCAGTGGACTGTACATACATAACGGAAAGGTTGTTAAACTGTAGTTTTTCATATAGAGTCAATAGATATTGGCTGTTGTTGATATTTATTGACTCTTTAATCTCTAAAACGTATAATGATAATGAAAAGGTATATATTTGCAATTATTGCTTTTGCTCTCATGGCATGGGGTTGTTCTTCTGACGATGACGACAGTACAATACCTGTGGGTACGGATGTACGTCCAGAATGGCAGGCACCGAACTATGACATTCTGGAACAACTGATGTGTGTCGAAGTGACCTTGCAGGACAAGCTTACTCCGTATGCTTCAGAAGCAGATATGATGTGTGCAACCATTGACGGTGAGGTACGTGCTGTTTCCACACCTTACAAGGTAGATGGCAGATGGCATTTCTTCATGATTGTCGGCTCAGACAATCTGAATGTGAGCGTAAGTCTCTCATACTACTGCGACCGTCTGCATCGCATCTTCACTGTGTCTCCATGGACATCATTCGACTCATCACTTAGTCCATCAGGTGACACTGGTATCTATGCACCGGTATTTGTTAAATGAAAGAATAATCTTACATTTCAAAAGAGTAAAGATAAACGAGAACGAGGACTTCCACACATATTGCGGGAGCCCTCGTTTAATATCTCATAATCGGAGTACTTACTTCATTACCTTTATTGTAGTGCCGTCAGCCTTGCGGATGATGTGCAAGCCACGTGTGCCACCGTTAATGCGCTGTCCTGCGGCATTGAAGTGTTCGCTTGACTGAGCGTCAGCATCAGCTGACTCTATACCTGTGGCACGCTCACGTGAGTTGAAGCGTACATCAGAGAAGAAGAAGTAATACTTGCTGTCTGTGCCACGCTTGTCGCTGTAGAGATAAGCACCGAGGTCGTTAGAGTCAGAGCCTACGAGGAGTCCGTTAGCCTTACACTTTAACTGGAATACTCCGTACTGGTCGCCCACGATTGTGTACTTTGCATTGTCGATGGTTGGGTCGCTGCGGAAGTATGTTGACCATGGACCTTCGAGAGTCATGAACAACTCTGTGCCGTCGTCCTCTGTATATACGATGTTGAAGTAGCCCTCGCCTACGTCACGAATCTTGATTGGACGGCAGAACCATGGGTTAGTGATGGCTGCTGTCTCATAGTCGCCCTTGCCCACGATGAGCTTACTTGCGTTGTGTACGAGGTAAACCTCCGTGTCGGCTGCGAGGTTAGAGTTGTTGCCACCATTACCGCCATTGCCTCCGTTGTTGCCATTGTAGCCGTAAGGCATTGGAATCTTGTCGCCACAAGCATATTCATAGTACCACTGGAAGCATGAACCACTACATGCCTGATAAGCGTCTGGATAACCTGCGGCACGCATCTTGTCGAGGAATGCTGGTTGTACAGTACCGTTGGCAAGATACTTCTCCATATCTACATAGAGGTCAGAACCTTCGATTGTCCAGCTTACGTTGCCAAGCTGGTCGCATACATACTTGAACTGCTCACCAAAGCGACTGTTCTGTGATGTGCTACCTGTTCCCCATGTTCCCATGTTGCTGACAACCCAGTTGCCGTGCTCGTCATAGTGACCAGAGTTACCGTCCTTTGGACTCCAGTCAACCTCTGTGATGATGACTGGACAGTAGTCAACTACAGGAACCTGAGCCTTGAACTGCTCAAGAATCTGCTGGCCTGTGCGTGTTGCGTTGTCGTCGTTACCTGCTGTGTTGTACCATCCTGGGTAGAAGTGAGCAGCATATCCGATATTGTAAGAGCCGTCAGGAAGCTTGTCGTCTGGATGCTTCCACATGTAGCTTGTATAGTTAGCCTGCCAACCTGTTCCCGGCAACCAGAGAATACCCTTGTAGCCGTTGTCGCGAATCTTGTTGATGATTGGCTGGAAGAAGTCGTTGAGCACGGATGAAGTGGAGTTGTCAAACCATCCGAAGTAAGTAGTGCCACGAGGATAGACAGCCACTGGCTCATTGCCAAGTTCAAGGAATATCTGACCAGGATACTTCTTGACAGTTGGATGCTGTGACACGATGTCCCATACCTTCATGAGGTAATCGTTGTAGTAATCACCTACGACAACAGTTCCCGGGAACACGCCTGGAGGACGTATTACGACGTAGAGACCGTGACCGATGGCATCCTCTGCGATAGGCATGTAGAGGGCATCGAGGTACTTTCTCAACTTAGCCTCTGAGAAATGGTAGATGTTAGCCTCACCACCCACCTCATTGCCGTGTGGGTCATAGACTGTGCCGTAATACTCTGAGAAGCCAGCTGCACGTACATTGTCATCATTCAACCAGCATGGGTCGAGGTGAAGACGGAACACGTTGGCATAAGTGCCCTTGGCAGGATTGGCAATAGCCTCGAATATCTTAGTGAAATATGCACGACACTTGTAGATGTTGGAGTCGTCATTGTAATCAGCCCAAGGGATTCCACCACTCCAACGACCGCTGTTGAACCATGCACTTGGAGTGTCCATTACACCATGAAGAGTGACAGCCCTGCCGTTAGGGTCAACAAGGTTCTTGCCGTCAACCTTGAGGTCAGGTGTAGTACCGAAGTATGGCTGAACACCTGCTGGAAGTGAAGAATACTTCAAAGTCACGTTCTGCTGAGTAGTGGCAGACGCACCCTGTGAAGATGAAGACTGTGAAGCCTGTCCGTTGAGAGTGAACTGCTTGCAGAAGTCCCAAATCTCCTTGCGGTTGCGTACCGTTGGCCAGTGGCCTCCCTCTTGATAGTAGAAGAGAGCCACCGTCTTGCCTGTGCGCTCATCCGTCCACACTTCCTTAGTACCTGTAGCACTCTCGTTAGAGTAGTTCTCCAGCTTTTGGTACTTAGTGTAGCCGTTGTGCTGAGCAAGTTCAGTGACGTAGCCGATGAAGTTGTAGCTTGCAATAGGGAACACGCCATCAGAAAGCGAATGGCAATGGATAAGGTTGATCTGTCCATTGAGGTAGTCCCAAGCATGCTCATTCACCATACCGCTTGTTGGAGCAAAAGCGGCAATCTTGTCCTCCAACATTGCAAGCGAATGATAGATGAGCATTGAGCCCATAGAGAAGCCAGACCAATAGACACGGTTGGTGTCAATCTGATAGAGAGAGCTCATCCTGTCGATTGCGCTTCGTACAAAGTTTGCATCTGAGTTTCCGCCTATGTCCCACGTTGTTCCGTTGCTACGGAGATAAGCAACGATAAATCTTTCTGAATCAACGATATCTCTGAAGAGGTCACCTTCAGACTGATATTCGGGGTTTTGATTCATGCCATGCGTCACCACCATAAGCGGGAGATTGGCTGACATGGCATTTGGCTTGTAAACAAGCACACTACGGTTTTGTCCGTTCACGTTGACCGTGACACTTTCTTCCTTGTAAGCCTTCGTCGGAATGCTTACAAGCATGACTGCAAGAGCCACCAATAATTTAAGGTACTTCATGTTAGATTAGTTAATTAAAATATTAAAGATTACTTGCGATTGAGACAGTACACAGAACACTGCCCCGACGCTTAACTATTAATCGTTATTTATCTATGAAAAAACAATGGGTAATATCGTTAAAATTGCAAAATACCGTTTAGTCAAATGCCGTTTTAATGATATTGTGATTTAGTCATGTTTTCGATGCCAAAAGTAAGACTTTGTAACATAACAGCAAAATTTACGCATATTTTTTTATTACCAAAGGTCATTTTATTGATAATTGTCATTATTAGCATTTGGTCATTTGACAACATTGTTGTATATTTGCGCAATAAATATGTTTCTATCGGAATAAGAATAATACATAATTCCAAAAGAAACGAAATTTAGCCAACTATTTATACAAACCAATTGCAGCCATGCAATAAAAAAACGCGAAAAATGAAATCATTAAATCATGCTTTGTGGGGACTTGTTATCATAGCCGTAGGCGTGTGTCTCCTTCTTAGAGAGTTGAACCTGTTTAATGTTGACATATTCTTTGACGGATGGTGGACGCTGTTCATCATCGTGCCTTGTGCCATCAGCTTAGTTACAAATGACAACAAGGTAATATCCTTGCTGGGTATTTCCATTGGCGTGCTCTTGCTCTTGGGCGAACAGGATGTGCTGGAAAGAAGCATGGCACATCATCTTATCGTGCCTGTTGTGTTGATATTCGTAGGTCTTCATTGCTTGTGCAAGGGTGTATTTAGCAAGGAACAGAAGTTTTGTTCCGTTAACGTGGACGTTCATTCGGACAACTTTAACCATACACAATACGAAGGAATGAAGGACTATTCCGTCATTTTCTCAGGTCAGGATGTAAACGCATGCAACCAAGCCTTTACAGGAGCAAACATAAAGGCTGCCTTTGGTGGTTTCACACTTGACCTTCGTGGGGCAATCATCGAGTCAGACGTGACAGTAAACGTACAATGTGCATTTGGTGGCGTGGAAATTTACGTACCTAACGACGTGAACGTACTGACTACTGGCGACAACGTATTTGGCGGTGTGAATATAAGAAATCATCGCAATCCCGGCAATGGTCATAAGACCATATACATCAATACCAAGTGCTTCTTTGGTGGCGCAAACGTGAATGGAACGAAATAATAGCTCTTTGTTTTTAATTTCCACCACGTAGTTAAGGAGAGAATAATCAGCACATTTCCATCGTAATTGTTCTCATATTTTATTTCGTTTCTACTAGTGGTGCGATATTTTTTCATCAAGCCACAATATGCCCTTTATTTATAAGGGTTTAAGTGCGTTCTTTGATTTTTTGATTTGAAAATGACAGAGTAACTTTGCAGTAATAATACTGCTGAGTTATGAATACAGGTC
>JAFZVY010000053.1 GCA_017617575.1 Bacteroidaceae bacterium
CCTTGCCATCATCAGCTTCTCGTGTGGCACGAAACTCACTCCGTTGGTCTGCTCGCCATCTCGGAGTGTGGTGTCCATTATTTCTATTGCGCTGTTATTCATCTATATCGTGTTGTCTTGTGAGTTATCTGTTTTGTTGATGTTTTTTTGAACGTTTTTTAGAACGAAAATTTAGAAAATTAAAGAAAATTTATTCTTAAACTCAAATGTCAAATTTTTAATTTTTGCCTCCGGATTATTGTGGTGCCGCCAAGCGGCCAATTAGAAAAACATGGGGAAAACCAAAGAAAACAAAAGAAAACCTGTTTTTTCTTGTTTTTGTTCTGTTTGGCTTCGCCGAGCTAAAGGTTCTTGACTGTTTTTTTAATTAGCACTTTAGTGCAAGATTTCAAAAACAGATAAAGAAAAATTTCTTTAATTTTCTAAATTTTCGTTTCTCTCCAAAAACGTCATTTCGTAGCCTTGTAGCACACTTCCATGAGTCCCTTGAAGATGAGCATTGGCTCGATGGTGATGCGTGAGACGATGTCGGCATCAAACTCAATCTTGCTGCCTCCTGTCACATAAACCATCAGGTCGGGATACTGGCGCACAAGCCTACGGATGAAGCCTTCTATCTCAAGAGCTGCACCCATTACCGCTCCAGAGCGTAGGGCTGTATCTGTGTCGAGTCCAAGCAACTCAACCTCGCCCTCTGGGTCGATGAGAGGCAACAGGGCTGTATGCTCGTGCATAGCCTTGAGGCGAAGTCCCACGCCTGGCGAAATGGCTCCCTTGAACACGTCGCCCGTAGGCTCTATGAGGTCGTATGTGATGCATGTGCCAGCGTCTATGACGAGTACGTAAGGCATCTTTCCGTCCTTCTTGGCAAGGGACATGGCACCTATGTCGGCAGCCCAGCGGTCGGCACCCAGTCCTCGTGGTGCCTTGGCATCAGGGAAGAGTGGGTTAGGCGTCTCGTATGTGAACCATCTTATCGGATAAGGCTGTGACTCAAGTGCGTGAAGCAGCTCCTTGTCCACTCCTGCCACGTTTGAAATGGCGCATTCGTCGATGGCATAAGTGGTTGTGAGGCGTTGGAACAACGTGTTCCAGCCCTCGTTTCTATGCTCAAAGTGTACTATGTCCTTATGGTCAACCACAGCCACCTTGGCACAAGTGTTGCCTATGTCCAAAAGAATCTTCATATCTGATGTCCTAAAAATAGTGTGCAAAAGTAACAAAAAATAATGAAAAAGCCTCGATGTTGTTATATAAATCAATAAAAAAGCCTTGTTTTTTGCTGATTTGCTACTTTTGCCGTTTGCTTGCTTTCGGTTTATCTCGTTGCTTTATGACCATGTGAGAGGCGTGTTTTTGTTATTTTTCGTGCAAACATACTGATTGTGTGAAAAAATGTTGCTACCTTTGCTTGCATAAATGAGATAGCGTAATTATGAAGAAGATATTCATAGCATTTTTTACCTTCCTGAGCATGACGGTTGGGGTACAGGCTCAGATACTGTTCGGAACGTCCGGACTGGTCAACGTCCCTACAGCAGACATGAAGCCTGAGGGTACGTTTGTGGGTGGTGCTACGCTCCTGCCAAAGAGTTATCTTGATGCGGGACATCCGTATGTTGGTGGAATGTACTACATCACACTCACGCCTCTGCCTTTTGTTGAGCTGACGTTCCGCGAGACACTTATCAAGTCGAGGAGCAAGTGGCGCGTTCCTGTCTATTTTGATGATAACGGTAATCTTGTGGATGGTGACGGCAACTTCGTACAGGAGAATGGTAATGTGCTTGATGCAGATGGAAATCTTGTGTATAAGCTTACTCCTGGCGATAATGTCAGGTATGGTGATTTGGGCTTCAACGGACAGGATAGGTCTTACACCATACGTATTGCACCTCTGTGGTGGGTTAAGGCTGACTGGTGCCCTAAACTCGTGCTTGCAGCTACCGACCCTTGGAGCGATAATGGTGGTAGCCACTATTCTTCATATTATGGTGTGCTAACCAAGCACTTTACGCTAAAGAAGATAGGTGATTTTGGAGTGTCAGCAGGATATTACAAGCCTGTAGGCGACCGCTTCGGCGAGGCAGAGGGCAAGTCCTTCAAGGGCTTCTTTGGCGGTATAGGTTACACTCCTGCCTTCTGGGACAAGATGATGCTCTCCGTGGATTATGACAAGAAGGGTGTAACGCTCGGAACGAACGTGTGCCTCTTCAACCATTGGAACATATATGGCTATGGCCGTGACCTCAAGAAGTTCGGTTTCGGTATGAGCTATCAGTATACTATAGATTTTTAGGGAGGCCCCCTAACCCCCAAAGGGGGCAGCCATTCGGAACATGGGTGGTAAATTATTCGTAAACAATAAATATTAACAAATAACAATCAAGCCTTCGTCAGTCAGGACGGATTTCAGCAATTCTCTACGGTATGTGAGGCCACTTCATAAAGTTGTGGGTTAAGGCTTTTATCCGGATGGCTGCCCCGTTACTTCCCTTCGGTCAGTGAGACCGCTACGCTAAGTTCGGGGTTAGGAGGCTCTTAATATTATGGACTTAATTCCTTCTTTTCAGGTTGACCATACTAATTTGAGACCTGGTATTTACATTTCGCGTAAGGATAACTGTGGCGATTCTTGCATCACCACATACGATATTCGTATGACGTCTCCTAATCAGGAGCCAGCTTTGGCACCATCTGCCATTCATACCATCGAGCATATCGTGGCAACATACCTCCGTAATGATGATGAGTGGAAAGACCGCATCATCTACTGGGGACCTATGGGATGCCTTACGGGCAACTATCTTATCCTCAAGGGTGAGTATGCCCCAGAGGATGTTCGCCAACTCATGATACGTGCTTTCCAGTATGTTGTGGATTATGATGCAGAGGTTCCAGGTACTACACCTGCCACTTGTGGCAACTACCTCCTTCATGACCTTCCAATGGCAAAGTGGGAATCAGCTCGATATGTCCGTCGCCTCAAGGACGAGTTCTGTTGCGAATATCCGGGTATAGAGCGTCCACAGGATGCAAGCGGACTTCAGTTCCATGATGCATAAATGTAGTAAGTATGCTGTTTGTCCATCGTAAGTATGGTCTTTAGCATACGAAAAGATATAGCTTATATATACAAAAAGGGAAGACGGATATGATTCTGTCTTCCCATTTTTGTCTATATGTGATTCGTATTACTGCTGAACAAGCTGACCTGTGTACTTGATGTTGTACGCTTCGTTGCCCATATATACGCAAGCCTCAAATGTGAGGATTGCTGAGTTGTCTGTTGTTGATTGGATAGAACCGCTGAGGAGGTCATAGTGGTAAGTTGCTTGATTCTCCTCTGTAACTGAAATCTGCTCAACGGCATTTGCTCCGTATTGTCTTTCGCAAGTGTAAGCCCACTGGTAGCCACCTTCGAGAACGCCATTTTCAATAGGCACACCTGCTACCTGAAGGTTTGTGAGGGTACGACCGCCAATCTCAACCTGTGTGAGAGTGATGGTAGCCGTGTTCTGTGAAACCTGTACGGAGGCAGAAGCTGTAACGGTTTTCTTCTCTCCGCCTTCCATGTATTTGTACTTCGTGCTGCCGTCAGCATTTGTGCCGTCTGCTATGAGTCCTTCCACTTCTGCTGTACCGCTATAAGTCTGCGTCTGTCCACCCATAAGGAGCTGGAGTACGTAAGGGAGAATTGTTGATAATGTCTCTGAATCACAAGATGAGAGACCTGTGCCTGCGCTGAGGAATGCAAGAACAACGAGTGCTTTGCTGAATATTTTCTTCATAATGTTGATATATTGATATGTTTAATTTTTAATTGTTCGGGCAAAGTTATAGAATATTTTTCTAAATGTAGGAGTTTTCACATGGTTAATTATGGATAATACCCGAAAAAGCCGTAACTTCGCAATGTAAAATTAAGAAAGTAAATGCCATTAATATTACCAGATCAGCTTCCTGCGGTTGAATTGTTGAAGCAGGAGAACATTTTCACTATGGGTTATAAGAGAGCAGACAGTCAGCAAATCCGTCCGCTGCGTCTTGCTATTCTTAACCTTATGCCAATCAAGATAACTACAGAGACGGATTTTGTGCGTATTCTTTCCAACTCTGCCCTTCAGGTGCAGATTGACTTCATGAAGATTAAGTCGCACACATCAAAGAATACGCCGATAGAGCACATGAAGATGTTCTATCGCAATTTTGAGGATATGAAGAAGGAGAAGTACGACGGTCTTATCGTGACTGGCGCACCTCTTGAATTCATGGATTATGAGGACGTGACATACTGGGACGAGCTACAGGACGTGTTCAACTGGGCGCACCATAATGTCACAAGCACCATATACGTATGCTGGGCGGCTTATGCTGCGCTCTACCATTTCTTCGGAGTGCCTAAGTACAATACGCCTTCCAAGGTGTTTGGCGTGTTCAGCCATCGTATGCTTGCTCCTGAGTTGCCTATCTTCCGTGGCTTTGATGACGAGTTCTTTGCTCCTCACAGCCGCCATTGTGAGGTGAGGCGTGAGGACATTGAGGCTGTGGAAGGTCTCGACATAATAGCCGACAGCGAGGATGCAGGCGTCACGATAGTAAGTGCGCGAAGTGGTAGGGAGATATTCATCACTTGCCACTTGGAGTATTCGCCTCTCACCCTCGATGGCGAGTACAAGCGTGACGTGGCAAAGGGCTTGGATATAGAGATTCCTAAGAACTACTACAAGAATGACGACCCAAGTCAATATCCTGTGGTCAGATGGCGTGCAGCTGCCAATCTCCTATATACCAACTGGCTCAACTATTATGTATATCAAGAGACTCCGTTCAATATTAACGAGATAGAATAAGGTCCCCACAGGGTGGTCTCTGTTTTGGGGGAACGAAAATTTTGAAAATTAAAGAAAATTTTCTTTATCTGTTTTTGAAATCTTGCACTAAGGTGCCAATTAGAAAAACAGTCAAGAACTTTTCTCACTGACCAGCGGGAAGTAAACAGAACAAAAACAAGAAAAAACAGGTTTTCTTTTGTTTTCTTTTGTTTTCCCCATGTTTTTCTAATTGGCCGCTTTGCGGCACCGATATAAGCAGGAAGAAAAAATTTTCTTTAATTTTCTAAATTTTCGTTATTAAAAAGAAAAAAAGATAAATGAAGCAGATTGAGTTACTTGCTCCTGCGAAGAATGCAGACATAGGCATCGAGGCAATACGTCACGGTGCAGATGCCGTGTATATTGGTGCAAGCGAGTTTGGTGCACGTGCAGGAGCAAAGAACGATATTGACGACATAAAGAGACTGGTGGATTACGCCCACATCTTTGGTGCAAAGGTGTATGTTACCGTCAATACGATAATATACGAGGACGAGATGGCGGATGTCGAAGCCATGATATGGAAGCTCTATGAGATAGGAGTGGATGCCCTCATTGTTCAGGACTTCGGATTGCTCGGCATGAACCTGCCGCCTATACGCTTGCACGCAAGTACGCAGATGGATAATCGTACAGCCGACAAGGTGCGTTTCCTTGCCGACCTTGGCTATGAACAGGTGGTACTCGCAAGGGAGCTTACCCCAAGCCAGATAGCTGCCATCCATGAGGCGTGTCCTGACGTGGCTCTTGAAGTGTTTGTACACGGAGCCATGTGTGTGAGCTATTCGGGTCAGTGCTATGCGAGCGAGGCTATCTTCGGCCGTAGTGCCAACAGGGGAGAGTGTGCCCAGCTTTGCCGCATGGAGTATGACCTTATATCCAAGCGTGTGAACAGGCTTGACGAGGAAGGACAGGTGCTTGCACGTAGCCAGCGACTCCTTTCCATCAAGGACAACTGCCAGATAGATAACCTCGAGAAGTTGATGGATGCTGGTGCTACATCATTCAAGATAGAGGGACGACTTAAGGATATGGACTACGTGAAGAACGTTGTTGCTGACTATTCACGCAAGCTCGACGAGATAATTGCCCGTCGCCCAGATGAATACGTAAGGGCTTCTTCGGGTAGGTCTAAGACCACGTTTGAGCCTGACTGGCAGAAGAGCTTCTTCCGCTCCATGCTGTTCCAGCACAAGTCCATAGGCGAGTACCTCGGCAAGGTGAAGGATGTTTACACTAATCATTTCACCATAGGTACTACCAAGAAGATAAACAACGGAGATGGCGTGTGCATACTTGATGAGCACGACAACATCTTCGGTTTCCGCATCAACAGGGCTGAGGGTAACGCCTTGTTCCCCCTTGAGTTGCCTAAGAGCCTAAGGAAGGGAATGGCAGTTTACCGCAATCAAGACCAACGTTTCGAGCAACTCCTGAGCAAGCCTTCTGCCGAGAGACGCATATCCGTGACCATGACCATTGATGATACGGACGATGGCTTCGCACTCGGCATAGTGGATGAGGACGGCTTCGAGGCGCACATAGAGGTGGAGTGTGCAAAGGAACTGGCACGTACCCACCAGACGGAGAATGTCATTCGTCAGTTGAGCAAGATGGGCGATACGCCTTTTGCTCCTGATAATATAGATATAAGGTATAAGAAGAACTGGTTCATACCTTCGTCACAGCTTGCAGAATGGCGAAGGGAACTGACCTCGCAGTTGCTCGCCATGCGTAAGGAGGCATACGATGCAAGGGCAAAGGAGGGCGGCAGTCGCATGGCTAAGGCTAAGCCAACGGTGGAGGCAAGTGATGTGTTGCCAGACAACTATCTTGCCAACGTGGCTAACAGCAAGGCTGAGGTGTTCTACCGTGAGCATGGCGTGGATATCGTCCAGCGTGCTTTTGAGCTTACTCACTCTGTGGGCGTGCCTGTCATGTTCTGCAAGCATTGCATCCGTCGTTCGCTCGGTATATGCAAGAAGAAGGTGGGCGCAAGTGCCAAGGATGAGGTTCTCTTCATCCGTCTCGCCAACGGACAGGAGTTCCAGCTTGACTTCGATTGCGAGAAGTGCGAGATGGTACTTGTTAAGAATTAACGGACCCTCTCCCCAGCCCTCCCCCTCTATGGGGAGGGTGACTAATGAAGAGCTTGGATTTAATTAACAATAAATAATTAACAACTTAGCGAAGCGGTCTCACTGACTGCAAGGAAGTAATTAACATGCAGCCTCGCCTATAGGGGGGGATTAAGAATTAAGAGTTAAGAATTAAGAATTAAGATTTACGTTATGAAGTGGTGTGGTCTTTGGTCTTTGGCATGCGCCTTTATGGGAGTTATGCTGATGTTTGCTTCCTGCTCTTCGGAGGAGAGTGGGGAGGAGAAGATGGTTGCGCTTGACTCTTTGGCGGATAAGGCTATAGCCATGACGGATAGCGTGATGGGCGTGTCGGAGGGTGATACGCTGCTCAATCTTAGTCCTCAACAGGCGGATTCACTTTATTTCCGCCTGTCCCACCACTATTCGGAGAACTTTAACTTTGTGGTTAAGGCTGATTCCCTAACCCTCATACCGAGGGAGGGCGACCTGCTACGTGACACGTGTAGGGTGTATGACGGCGACGTGATAGTCGTGGCAAGCATAAAGACTATTCCGGGCGACTCCATCGACTCTGTATGGGTGAAGGTGGCACACGACCAGTTTACCATGGGATGGATTCCTGAGGATGAGCTTCTGAAGGGTGTCGTGCCTGATGACTCCATATCCGAGATGCTCGACCTCATGACGGGTAGCCGTGGGTTCTGGATGTCTGCCTTGGTACTGTGCGGTGTGATTGGTTTCTTCCTTCGTAAGGGTAAGGTGAAGAAGCTACAGATTCTTCGCTTCAACGATATGGATAGCTTCTATCCTCTCTTGTTCCTTAACACCATAGCCATCATGGCGGCTGTGTATGCCAGCATACAGAACTTCGTGCCTGAGTTCTGGCAGGAGTATTACTACCATCCTACGCTCAACCCATTGCAGTTGCCTACGCTCATGGCAAGCCTCGTGGTACTCCTGTGGATAGTGATAATACTTTATATTGCCGTGGTGGACGAGGTGTATCATAACTTCTATGTCATGCCTGGACTGGCTTATCTCTTGGAGCTTACTGGTCTCGGCATGGTTCTCTATCTCGTAGTCAGCTGGACCACGCTGTTCTATGTGGGCTACGTACTCACACCTGCACTTATCGGAGCAGGGTGGTGGATGTATGTTAGAAACAAAAAATGAAAAAAGAAAAAACATCCAACGCCCCCCGGACCTTCCCCCAACCCCTCCCTTTCAGGGCGGGGAGTAGATACTCTATCGCGGAATTTTGAATTCTGCATTCTTAGTTCCTAATTTTTTAGTGCAATTAAGCGAGGGAGTAACAATTACTTCCCTTCGGTCAGTGAGGCCGCTTCGCTTAGTTCCTCATTCCTCATTCCTAATTGAACTTGAACACGATTCCTAATTACTTCCCTTTGGTCAGAGAGAATAGTTGGATTAAAGATTTCTTCCATACGGTCAGAGAGAAGTTGGTAAGATTGGCCTAAAGATTGGTAATTTAGTCGCCTGTGGCGACGGCGTCTAAAAAAACTATGTGTTCTACGCAACAATAGTGTTTTATTCCGCCCAAGTGACTTGGAGGCGGCTTCTAAAAAGAAAAACGTGTTCTGTTCTATGTGTTCATAAGGGTAATGTGGGGAGGACGTGGGCACGAAAAAAGGCATCGTCCGCAGTGTTGCGAACGATGCCTTGCTTATGTGTCCGTGGCTGTGTCTCTGTGTGTAGCCTTTTGGATTGTGTTACCAAGCCAACATTGAGTCAAGACCTGTTACCTTCTTGTCACTGCCTCCGCCTGTGAGGTTTCCGCCAAGTCCTTTGGCATTGACGTTCTTTCCGTTTGAAAGATTGGCACCGCTACCAGCCAAGAGGCTTGCGCGCAACTGTGAGTGACGGAGAGTCACGCTTGGTGACATATATTCTTTCTTGTTCATATATCCTTTTGTTATTTGATTATTACCTTCTTTCCGTTGTTGATATAGAGACCAGCCTGTGATGGCTTGCCGCTAAGTCGTGTACCGTTTACTGTGTACCAGTCATCGTTAGTGTTCTCTGCATTGCGGTTCACAACCTTGATAGCTGTTGCCTCTGAATCAATGTCGAGGCTGAAACGGCGACCAGCATTGAGGATTGATGTGTCTTCCACGTGGAAGTAAGCACGGTTACCCCTCATCTGTGCTGGCATGGAGAGAGGACAGTAGAGTGTGTTGTTGCCTCCGAGGAAGAGCATTGACTCTACGTCGTCGCCAGCGTTTCCTATTGTTGAGTAGTAAAGTACTGGGACGAAGCTTATCTTGTTCTCGAACTCAACGGCAGTCTTTGCATTTGCATCTACCAATATGTGGTGGAATGTAGGGTTGCTTACAGCCTCTTCTACGCTGACAAGGTAAGGCTTGCCTGCCTCAATCTCGTGGGCTTCGTCAAACACGAGTGTGATGTCACAATCCTTGACAGTCACGTCTGCCAAAGTCTTGAGTGACCAGTTGCCCTTGCCTAATGCGTGGTCGATGGCATCCTTTGAAGCACTGAAAGGAAGGCTCAATGTGTTGTAGCCGCCCACGTTGATTGTACGTCCTGTGAGAGTGGCAGTAGATACCATGTTGTCAGCCTTACTTACAGTTAAGCTGTTGTCCACGTCGTCGGCAAGTGAGAGGGTAGGCTCCACGCCAGTGCCGAGATAAGTAAGTTCAAAGTTGTCGATGTATGTTCTTTCATTCAGCTTTATTTTGCCTTCAACGCCAATCTTTATATCGCCAGATACGCAGAACTCTATGCTTTTCTTGTACTGGTCGCTTCCAGTGAGCAACTTAGCAGCTGCAACGCCATCTGAGATGCCTGTTACGCCTGATGTCAAAGTTGTAGAGGCAATAGTGCCGTGCTCATCCTTGGCATAAAAAGTCACTACTTCTTTAGCACCACTAAATCCGTAAACAGATAAGCGATAGTTACCCTTTGGCAGATTAGATAGTGTCTGATAGAAATCGTAGCTTTGTCTTTCGCTTGATAAACCCTTAATTTCAAGATTGAGGTCGTAGTTGTTGTTATTGTTGTTTTCTGATGAGCCTGACTTTCCTACGTAGAAGGCAACATCGTTAACCTTGGTTGATGTACTTGCTTCCTTACCAAGTCTGTTGTCGTCTGAATTGATACACCAATAAGTGTTTTCACGATTCATACGGCTGAAGCTATGGTCGTGGATAAGGAATGTTGCATCTTCAGGATAGTTGGATGCAGCATTCTTCAATTCTGCCATGCGCTCATCCTTGGAGATTACTTCCCACACGATGGCATTGCCACTACCAGAAGCCTTGTTAATAGTCTTGCCGTCATTGCTGTCAAGGGTAAGGTAGCCAATGCCATTGATTCCCTTTGTAGCCTTAATCTTGTAGCCAATAACCTCAGAGCCATTCTTCACGGCATAAAAGATGTTCTTTGACTCACCAAGTCCACGGTCGAAGTATGCACCGTCGAAATACGCAGATGGCGTAGCGTTCTTATCATTGAATGCAACGGCAGCAATGGAATAGACATCGTTGTCCGTTGTTTCTGCAATAGTAAGTGCAAGACCGTGCTTGCCAATCACAGCGGCAGTTCCCCAAGTCTGACCGCCTGCCTCAAGATACTTGTATTCCGGAGCGAGCATAGTGCCCACGTTGGTGCGAAGATAATATTCACCTTCACCCACATTCACATTGTCTGCATACGCATTGCCACAACATACGCTGGCAAGCATAAGCATACCAAATAGCTTTTTCATTGATTTCTTTCTTTTATGATTCCCTTAAAAAAATAGTTACATATCAGTAACCCTATCGTTCAAATTATAATAACTTTCAATCAAGTGAAATATGCAAAACACCGAGAGTTTAACGTCATTATTTGATTATTCCATATTATCCTAAAACGCCTTTTCTCAATTTGCGAGCGCAAAGTTAGGGATAATATTCTACATATTAAACAATAAAAGACTCAAATGTGTCTTTCACCGTACTTTTTTGCCTCTTGTCAATACATTATCCCTGTTCTACGTGTTCCCATGGATGATAGTGGAGGATGTGGAACAGAAAAAAGGCATCGTCCGCAGTGTTGCGAACGATGCCTTGCTTATGTATCCGTGGCAGTGGCTCTGTGTTGTGTGGAGCCTTGCCGTAAGTGCATGCGGAATGTTTAGATGCTCTGCTCGATGTTCCACACGAAGGCACGGAGGCCGAGGAGTGGGTTGTCGATGTCGAGCTGGTGTAATGACTTGAGAAGCTTGTCCACCTTCTCGTCGTCAACCATAGTGATGATGGCACTGTTCATTGATGGCCATGCGTGCGAACCAAGGTGAGGCTCGCCTGTCTTTGTACCGCGTCCGCCTACCTGCTCGAAGAATGTGTAACCACGTGCGTGGATGGCTTCGAGGGCTTCCATCACATTGTCCTGATGTGCCTGGTCGTATGATATAAATACACTTTTCATTTTGATGATTTTTATTTTTGGAGTAAATAGGAGTAAAATGGAGTAAAAAGGAGTAAAGGGACGATACTCTGATCGCGAATGTTAATTTGAGAGTTCAGACATTCGTCTTTTTACTCCCTTTTACTTCTCTTTACTACTTTTTACTACCGTAGATTACTACTTTTATAAATTTACTTCTTATGCTCACCGCCGTGTGTGAGTTGTTCCTCTGCTGCGTGCTCCTTCCAGTAAGCGTTGAGTTCGCGGTCTTCCTTGAGCTTGCGACGCTGACGCTTGATACCTACTGCTCCGAAGATACAGAACATGGATGGAACGTAGATGAGTGTGAGGATTGTTGATACTGTAAGACCTCCAATCACACTGACACCGAGTGGTCGCCACATCTCTGCACCGACACCGTGGCTTACTGCCATTGGCACCATACCGAGGATGGTAGTGAGCGTAGTCATGAGGATAGGGCGGAGACGGCTACGTGCTGCCATTACTGCTGAACGGATGAGACCGATGCCACGTTCACGGAGCAACTGGGTGTAGTCGATGAGCACGATACCGTTCTTCACTACGATACCAATCAACATGATACCACCGAGCATAGACATGATGTTGAGGTTTGTCTGTGTGAGGATGAGTGCCACGATGATTCCTGAGAATGCGAATGGCACGGATATCATGATGATGAATGGGTATGTGAGACTCTCGAACTGTGCTGCCATCACGATGAACACGAGGATGATGATGAGGATACCGAGTGTACCGAGGTCACGGTTTGAATCCTGCTGGTCCTCGTATGAACCTGCCACCTGTACTGTTACACCGTTAGGGATGTTGAGCTTCTTGTAGAATGACTCTCCGAGTTCCACACCGTCTGAGAGGGCATAGCCATCGGCAAGCACGGCGTTGACTGTCACGATACGCTGGCGGTCCTTACGCTCGATTGTTGGTGGGATGGCACTCTCGTGTACCGTTGCCACGTCACGTACCCTGATGAGCTTTGTACCAGTTGCGTTAGGGATGCTCATGTTCTCCACGTCCTCGATGCTGATACGCTGGTCTGGCTCGTAGCGTACGCGGATGTCGTACTCCTCACCGTCCTCACGGTAGTATGACATGAGCGAACCGTTGATGAGGTTACGCACGCTTGTAGCAGCTGCTGTGAGTGTGAGACCCTCGGCAGAGAGCTTCTCGCGGTCGAAGTCAACGACAAGCTCTGGCTGGAAGTCAGAACGTGAGATGTTGACCTGAGTAATCATCTCGCTCTCACGGAAGAGAGCTGCCATCTGCTCTGCCACGTCACGTGTGGCGTCGAGGTCGTAACCGTAAATCTCGAATGTGGCTGTTGACTGTCCACCCATTGATGCTGCCTGCTGTCCACCGAGGAGTACACGGTACTTGGCAAGCTCTGGTATCTCCTTACAGTCCTGACGCATCTCGTCACAGATAGAGGCGAGGGTGCGGTCACGCTTGTTTGAAGGAACCATCATGATGTTGAACGATATGATGTGCGAACCACTTGACTGGAGCGATGCGAAGGTGTTGTTGTCACCTGCCTGTCCCACTGTGAAGTTACATGACTGGAGGTCCTTGCCGTAGCGGTCCTGCCACTTCTTCGTGAGTTCCTTTGCAAGTACCTCTGCCTTCTCCACGCGAGTACCGATAGGAAGTTCGAGCGTCACACCCACACGACCTGAGTCGTTGGCTGGGAAGAACTCTGACTTGATACCGAATATCTTTGCACTTGCTATGGAAGCAACGAACAGAACCACACATGCACCTACCACTGTCCAGCGATGGCGGACAGCCCAGTTAATCTTGTCCTCATACCAGTTGTCGAGTCCGTCGAGTGCGTTGGCAACAGGAGTGTAGAGGGTCTTGAACAACTTGCTCTGCTTCTTCTGCAGACGGAGCATCTGTGAACAGAGCATAGGTGTGAATGAGAGGGCACTTGTTGTTGAGATAGTCATGATGATACACATCATCCATCCCAGCTGCTTGAAGAGCACACCTGCCATACCTGTTACCATGGTGAGAGGGAAGAACACCGCAATCATGGTGAGGGTAGAGGCGATAACAGAGATAGCCACCTCGTTGGTAGCGTGGATGGCTGCCTGCTTAGGGTCTGAACCACGCTCGATGTGTGTCGTCACGTTCTCCAGTACCACGATGGCATCGTCCACAACGTTACCGATGGCGATGGAGAGACATGAGAGGGAAATCATGTTGAGCGAACCACCCGTAGCGTAGAGATAGATGAATGATGCTATCAAGGACATTGGGATGGTAATCACAATAATCATTGTTGCACGCCAGCGGCCGAGGAAGATGAACACCACGAGTGCCACGAATATCATGGCGTACATGATAGTCTCCTCGAGAGAGCCGATGGTGTTGAGGATGTTGTCTGACGTATTGACGATGATGCCGAGCTTCACGTCAGATGGGAGGTTAGCCTGAAGGGTAGGCAGAGCCTTCATCACCTTGTCGGAGATGTCCACTGAGTTGGCACCAGACTGCTTCTGGATGACAATCATGGCACCCTGAGTACCGTTGGTGAACGTACGCTGTGCACGCTCCTCCACGTTGTCCACGATACGAGCAACGTCATGGAGATATACGTTCTGGTTGTTGCGTGTTGCCACGATGATGTCCTTCATCTGCATAGGGTCGTCGAACTCACCCTCTACACGTACCATGTAGGTCTGAGTACCCACATCCATCGTACCGTTAGTGATGTTGCGGTTCTCAGCAGCGATGGCAGCTGACACCTGTGCAGGAGTAACGTTGTAAGCCTCCATCTTCTTAGCGTCCATATAGACGTTAATCTCACGCTGAGGTGCACCGGAGATACTTACCGTACCCACTCCGTCGATACGAGCCAATGGGTTGGCCACGTTGTCGTCAAGAATCTTGTAGAGAGCCTGACGTGATTCCTCAGCCTCGACGGAGAGAAGGAGGATAGGAATCATATCTGTGGAGAACTTGAAGAGGATAGGCTTCTGTGCCTCCTCAGGAAGCGCAGAGCTGACCATGTCCAGCTTGTCTCGCACATTGTTGGTGAGAACGTCGATGTCGTAGCCGTACTCAAACTGGAGAGTGATGACGCTGACGTTGTCTCGTGAGTTACTTGTGACGTGCTTGATGTGTTCCACCGAGTTGAGCGTGTTCTCCAGTGGACGTGTCACGTTGTTCTCGATATCCTCTGCTGATGCTCCCGTGTAGTATGTGAGCACCATGATAGTGTTCGTATCGATATCTGGATAGAGGTCGATAGGAAGCTTGATAAGCGAGAAGATACCAAATATGATGACAGCCAAGAAACAGAGGCTTGTCATAATCGGTCTTTTGACCGCTCCTTCGTATAATGACATATAATATTAGCCCCCCGTCCCCCGAAGGGGGCGGCCATCCGGAGATGGGGGCGGATGGCATGTTAATATTCTTTCTATGAAGTCTCCCGTGTATCAGCCTTGTCGGGTATGTCTCTTGTCCCGGATGGCTGCCTTTGGGTGGTGCATCGGAATTTTAATTTTTAATTTTTAAATCCGACGGTTTACTTCACCACTTCCACTTCCTTGCCGTTGGCAAGGCGAGCCTGACCGGCGATGACAACCTGGTCACCAGGCTTCACACCGCTGAGAATCTCGTACTTGTCGTTCATGTGCTTGCCAAGTTCAACCTTGTTGTAGCTTACCTTGCCGTCCTTATAGACATATACGTAGCGGTCGCCGGCACCAATCTGCTTTACGAGAGCCTCGTCTGGAACGACCACGTGTGACTGTGTGCCGAAGTTGATTGTGGCACGTGCAAACATACCTGGGCGAACCTTCTGCTCCTTGTTGTTGATAGTTATCTCAGCCTTGAAAGTGTGAGTTGAAGCATCAACTGATGGGCTTACGATAGTCACCTTACCAGTGAACTCCTCACCCTCGTATGCGTCAAGTGTGATGGTAGCATCCATGCCCTTCTTGAGAAGCTTGTAGTAGTTCTCAGACACGTTCACGTTGAGCTTAACCACGTTTGTCTGCTCAATAGTGAGGATGGCAGTTCCTGAACACATATCGCCGTCGTCGAAGTTACGTGCAGTAACCACACCGTTGATAGGTGAAACGAGCTTTGCGTTCTCTGTGAGCTGCTTGATGAGGGCAGCCTGAACCTCAAGCTGCATCTTAGCTGTGTCGTAAGATGACTTGCTGATACCGCCAATCTTAAAGAGGGCCTCTGTACGGCTGAACTCAATCTTTGCGTTCTCATACTGAAGCTTAGTGTTGTTAAGATTTGTCTGGTCGAGAGTGACAAGCACCTGTCCCTTGCGTACCACGTCACCTACGTCAACGAGTACCTTCTCGATACGGAGAGGGGTGTTAGGTGAAATGTTGTTCTTCACGTCGCTTTCCACTGTGGCTGTGTATGTCTCTGTCTGAGCCACGTCTTCGTTTACCACCTTAGTCAGTTTTACCTGTGGCTTTGTGTTCATAACTGCCTTGTTACTGTTATCGTCACCACCGCATGATGCCAAGAGGAGCGCGAGTGATGCAAGGCTAAATATCTTTATCTTATTCATAATCGTTTTTTATTATCTTAAATCTATTATGTCAAATTTATGCGTCCCGCAATGCCCCGGAGGCAAAAATGAAAGATTATAAATTTGCCATCCTTTCCGGAGGCATAAATTATAAATTTGAGATTTGAAATTCTTTTTACTTAATATACGTTTCACGTCCGAGAGTGTACTCCAAGTCTGCACGGCTTGTCAGATAGTTGTATATGCTCTGGGCGTATGTCAACTCAGTCTGTGTGTAGGCTGTCTCGCTCTGGTTAAGCTCATAGACAGTACCACCGCCAATCTCGTATCGCTTGCTTGAAATCTTCACCGCCTTGTCAGCCTGAAGCACAGCCTCGCGGTTTGACTCCACCTGAGCTATTGTGCTTGCCATGTTCTGCTTGTAGCTTTCGATGGCGAGAGAGAGCTGACGCTTCGTGTTGAGTCTTGTGTCCTCAAGCTGCTCTATCTGGAGCTTGTTTGACTTCAACTTTGTCCAGCTGCTTGCGTGGAAGATAGGAACAGAGAGAGATATTGCCAATGTCGCAGCAGGAGAGTACTTATAGTTGATGAAGTTCCAGTCCTGGTTAGAGTATGACAAGTATTGCCCCTGAAGCTGGAGAGCAAGCGTAGGCATGAAGTTTGTGTTGAGAATCTTGCGTGACCTCTGGAGGATAGCCATGTTCATGTCGAGCTGTCTGAGTGTCGAGTTATCTGAGAGAGACTCCTCGTCAGCCGACGTTCCAGGGAGAGTGAGCGAGTTCTCGTAACGCTTGAGGCTGTCAGCTATCGTGATGTCCACGTCGGCTGTCACACCCATGAGTACCTTCAACTGGAGCATTGAGAGCGTTACGCCTGTCTTTGCGTTCACAAGGTTGGAGTTCATGGAGCGAGCCTGAACGTCTGCGCTAATCTTGTCGTATTCGCTTACTGAACCCACCTCGAATCTTGCCTTGATGAGGTCGGCATTGTCCTTCGCTGTCTTGTAGCTCTTCTCCATCACCTTGTAGGAGTCCTGGGAGAGTAGGGCTGCGTAGTAAGCCTTAGTCACTTGGTTTACGAGGTCGAGGCGAGATGAACGTGCCTTCTCCTGAGCAAGCTGGATGTCCTCCTTTGTCAGCTTCATGTTCTGGTACACGGCAGGAGCGAAGAGAGGAAGGCTGAGCGTGAGCGAACCAGTGGCGGTAGTAGAACCGTCCTGTCCCATCTTGAACTCACCCATCTGTGTCTTGATGGCTGCCACCTTGATGCTGTGTGAGAGGGCGAAGCCTGCATCCACCGTTGGCAGGAGGTTTTGCCAAGCTTCCTTGTCAGCAATTTCTTTAAGTCGGATATCTTTGTCCGCTACCTTGATGGTAGGGTTCTCGGCCAGAGCAATCTCTATGGCCTTGTCGAGAGTGAGGTCTATGTGCCCCTTTACTCCCGCGTCCTGTGCATAGGTGTTGAGTGCTAATGAAAGCAAACCGATGCAGGAAACAAATTTTTTACCTTTAATTTTCACAAATGTTAGTGTTTTAAGTTTCTAAATAAATGTTTGGGATCGTTTAAGTGACCTATATGTTGTGTTGTTGTCTAAATAAGAAAAATCCCTGTAATGTGTGTTCCCGACACTATATTATAAAATATGTGGAAACAACTGCAAAGGTACGCTTTTTGTGCTTTAGGAAAAAATCTGAGCGCGTTGTTTTTTGTTAAAAATTCAAAAAAATATGTCAATAAAACATCTTACTCGACTTTTAGGACACTTTTGCGAGCCGATTACTTGCTTTCTCCCAAAGAAATTGTATATTTGCAGAAAAAAGGGGACCTTCCCCCAACCCCTTTCTTTCAGGACGGGGAGTAGTTACTCTGTGAATGAATAATTCAAATGCAAAATTACTCGTTTCACTTCGACGAATAAAATTCATTAACAGAGTAACTTCTCCCTCCCCTTGAAAGGGGGAGGGCAGGGGAGGGGGTCCGTTGGGTATGTTATGAAAATAGGAATCATAGTAGCGATGGAGAAGGAGTTGAAGCAACTCAAGTCCATCTTGACAGATGTGAAGGAAGAGACCATTCACGGAAAGGTCTTCTTCCTTGGTAAGAGTGGCGACAAGGATATTGTCATTCAGCAATGTGGAATAGGCAAGGTCAATTCCACCATAGGAGCCGTGGAGCTTATCAACAACTACGCACCCGACTATGTCGTGTCAAGCGGCGTGGCTGGAGGAGCAACCGTTAGCGTCCCACGCCTTGAGGTCGTGGCAAGTACAGAGACCGTCTATCATGACGTCTATTGCGGCTCGGAGTGTGAGGCAGGACAGGTACTCGGAATGCCAGCGCGCTTCAAGTGTGACGAGCGACTCGTCTCCGTGGCATCCACCATAGAGGGCGTACACCCAGGCTTGATAGTGTCGGGCGACTGGTTCGTTGACACCAAGGGCAAGATGGGAGCCATCCTTGACCTCTTCCCGGAGGCAAAGGCGGTGGATATGGAGAGCTGTTCCATTGCGCAGGTGTGCCATGTGTACGGAGTGCCATTCATCTCATTCCGTGTAATTAGCGACATACCGCTTGACGACACCAAGGGAAGCCAGTACTTCGACTTCTGGGACAAGGTGGCAGAGGAATCCTTTGGCGTGACAAAAGAATTTATACATAAAATTTGACATGAAATAGGCAAAATACAGGGTAAAAAGGTGAAAAACGGGTGTGTGTGCGGACACTTATGTTATTTAACATGATATTTATAGTGTACATATAGAATAAAATCGCTATCTTTGCAGCATCCTAAAAACAATCTTTTTACCTTAAAAAAATTAATACTTATTGAGAACAGAAACAGCGCCGATCGCGAGATTAGCGCTTTTCGCTTTTTAAAGGGGTAGGGCAACTTGGGAAACAATAAGGTAAAATGATTTTCATACATTGATTTTTTTTACTTGTACGGTAGGGAAATTCCTTCGCTAAAAATAGGAAGGAATCGACTTACTGATTTTAATCTCCCACAGAGCCACGGAGTTCACAGAGCCATAAAACGCATGCTTTTTATGAGCCAACGAAGGTCGCAGATGCTCCGTGCCCTCAGTTAACTGTGGACGATTAAAAATCAACCGTATAGTTCGAAAAAAAAACTCCAAAGACACAAAATGCCTTTGGAGTTTCCTGTTTTTTCAGACAATACTGAAATGTGATTATCTGTTATTTCTTTCTTATGTAAACAATTGTATCTGTTTCTTCATTTAATGTGGATGTTATGGTCATCTTGTCTCCTTCTATTGTAGCGTAAGCAACAGGTTCTTCAGAAGGATGCCATTCCCAATCTTTGTAATCATAAAAACAGCTTTCGTATTCTGTCGTTATCACGTATTGGTTGTTAGAAACTGTCCAATGACCTTTTTCATACAAAAAGACTTTGTTCGCATCCATTCTTTTTGCAATTTTCTCGTCCTGTGGGTCGCTAATGGATTGTATACGTGACTCACATGTGCCGTCGGAATTTATGACAAGAATTCTGGTTGAATATCCAAAATCGGAGTCATATTTGCCATCATCACAAGTCCATGTTCCAACTACTGGGTCTTGAATGTTTTCTTCCTCCTTGTCGTCATCTCCACAAGAAGTGAACACACAAACGGATGCCATTACAAGCATCATCATAAATAAAGGGAAAATCTTTCTCATTTTTAGAATAGTTTTGTTAATTGTTAATTGTTTCATGTTATTCATTATTGCACAGAATAAGAATTCTGTGCCACAAAGATATGTAAAATTATTGTTCCATAAAAGAAATTTTGCACTTTTTTTTGGAATCCAACATAGTCACGGAGAAAGCCCCTCCTTGTAGCACTTGGGAAACCTTCGTTAGCCCATCAAAAAACAAGCGGTTATCGCCTTGCAAACAAGGCGATAACCGCAAATGTTATAAATGTGCCATGAGCTTACACCATTGCGCTACATGAGCTTGAGCCAAGTGTCGTTTAAGAAGCCATCGCTATGCATATGCCGCTTTTTTTTGGGTGGGGGATGCTCGGTATGACTGCTGTCTAACGGGAATAAACTGATATCAATAATTGCTCTTGTTTTGGCTTTTGTTTGTACTCAATATGTCCTTGTAAACCATGCAAAAATTACGATAAGTTGGCGAACGTGAATACGCATGGTTTTGTCCTTTAAAAATAGCATAAAAAGGGGCGATTTTTTTCCTCGGGAGGAAAAAATTTTTTTCTCCCGAGAGAGTTAAAATTTCCTCGTGAAAGAAAAATATTTTCTTAGTATTTGTTGTGTCCTGAAATTAGTTGACAGTTATGTTCGTTAGGACTAATTTGGTTTGCACTTTACTTTTTTATTCCTAACATGGTTGTCAAAACTCATCCTTTGTCCTAAGGTGGTTGACGTTTTTTTGTGCGTTTCGCTGGC
>JAFZVY010000054.1 GCA_017617575.1 Bacteroidaceae bacterium
ACTGGTCGTTTGGTGATTATTTCAAGCAAGAGGCGATTGATTTCGCCTGGGAATATATCGTGGACGTGCTCAAGATTGACCCGTCGAACTTGTACGCAACAGTCTTTGAAGGTTCGCCTGAAGAAGGCCTGAGTCGTGACGATGAGGCGGCTTCTATCTGGCTCAAACACCTGCCTGCCGATCACATCATCAACGGTAACAAGCACGATAACTTCTGGGAAATGGGCGACACAGGTCCTTGCGGTCCTTGCTCTGAGCTTCACGTTGACTCTCGTTCAGCAGAGGAGAAGGCTAAGGTGCCTGGACGTGAACTCGTAAACAAAGACCACCCACAGGTAATCGAGATTTGGAACCTCGTGTTCATGCAGTTCAACCGTAAGGCTGACGGCTCACTCGAGGGTCTTCCTGCAAAAGTTATCGACACAGGTATGGGATTTGAGCGTCTCGTACGTACTCTTCAGGGTAAGACTTCAAACTATGATACAGACGTGTTCCAGCCACTTATCAAGGTCATGGCAGACATGGCTGGCGTTAAGTATGGCGAGGACGAGAAGCAGGACATCGCTCTCCGCGTAATCGTTGACCACCTCCGTGCAATCGCATTCGCCATTGCCGACGGTCAGCTCCCATCTAACGCAAAGGCAGGTTACGTTATCCGTCGTATCCTTCGCCGTGCCGTTCGTTACGGCTACACATTCCTCGGACAGAAGGAGGCATTCATCTACAAGCTCGTTCCTACTCTCGTAGCAGAGATGGGCGATGCATTCCCAGAGCTTCCAGCACAGCAGAAGCTCGTGATGAAGGTGATGCAGGAAGAGGAGGCAAGCTTCCTCCGTACTCTTGAGAACGGTATCAAGCTTCTCCAGGGCGTCATCGACGAGACAAAGGCTGCTGGCAAGACTGAGATTGAAGGCTCAAAGGCATTCACACTCTTCGACACATTCGGTTTCCCTCTCGACCTCACAGAGCTTATCTGCCGTGAGCAGGGCATGACAGTTGACGAGAAGGGCTTCGACGCTTGCATGCAGGAGCAGAAGAACCGTGCACGCGGTGCCAACGAGGTACAGCTTGGCGACTGGAACGTGATTAACGATGCTGAAAGCACATTCGTAGGTTACGACTACACAGAATACAGCTGCCACATCATCAAGTACCGCGAGGTTAAGCAGAAGAAGGGCGTGGCTTACGAGATGATTCTCGACTACACTCCATTCTACGGCGAGATGGGTGGTGAGGTAGGTGATACTGGTGTGCTCGTTTCAGAGAACGAGACAATCACCGTGCTCGACACAAAGAAGGAGAACGGCGTGGCAATCCACATCGTTGACAAGCTCCCAGAAGACCCACAGGCTGAGTTCATGGCTTGCGTTGACGTTGAGCGTCGTCGTGCCATCGAGGCTAACCACACTTGTACTCACCTCCTTGACGAGGCACTTCGCGAGGTTCTCGGCTCACACGTTGAGCAGAAGGGTTCACTCGTTACTGCTGAGTCATTGCGCTTCGACTTCTCTCACTTCGAGAAGGTCACTCCAGAGCAGCTCCGTCAGGTAGAGCACATGGTCAACGAGAAGATTCGTCAGAACATTCCACTTGAGGAATATCGCGACTACCCAATCGAGGAGGCAAAGAAGCTTGGTGCCATCGCACTCTTCGGTGAGAAGTACGGCGACAAGGTTCGTGTCGTTAAGTTCGGCTCATCAGTTGAGTTCTGTGGTGGTTGCCATGCAAGTGCAACAGGTAACCTCGGAATGGTTCGCATCATCTCTGAAAGCTCAATCGCAGCAGGTGTTCGCCGTATTGAGGCTATCACAGGCAAGGCAGTAGAGGATATGCTCGACAAGACACAGGACATGATTAGCGACCTTCGTGGTTTGCTCAACAATGCACCAAACCTCGTTGATGTAATCAAGAAGGCTATTGCTGACAACAAGGAGCTTCAGGAGCAGGTTGACCAGTTCAAGGCTGCACAGGCACAGAGCTTCAAGAAGGACCTCATTGCTAACGCCAAGGAAGTAAACGGAGTGAAGGTCATCGCAGGTGTTGCACCTGTTGACGCACAGAACGCCAAGGACATGGCATTCCAGCTTCGTGCACAGTTCCCAGAGAACCTTCTCGTAGTCATCGGTGGCGTAGCAGATGCCAAGCCAACACTTACCGTTGCATTCTCTGACGACCTCGTTAAGGCTGGCAAGAACGCAGGTAAGATTATCCGTGACGCTGCCAAGCTCATGCAGGGCGGCGGTGGCGGTCAGGCTCACTTCGCCACTGCAGGTGGTAAGAACGTTGACGGTCTCAAGGCAGCCGTTGACAAGGTTGTAGAACTTGCAGAACTCTAATACACGTTATTCGTAGTAGTAAACGGGACTTAAAGGGAGTAAATGGGAGTTAACGGACGAATGTCTGTTCGCTTCATTTGCTTAGCAGGCATTGTATGACTCGGAATCTCGTCCGTTAACTACTATAAAAACGAGTTTATATAATTTAGCTTCCAGAACGTCATCTGTTGATGTTCTGGAAGCTTTTTTTGTTTTGTTTGATGCGTAACATTTTTTGTCCCCATTATAAAAATGTTTTGCGCCCATGAAAAATTCCATTTACGTGCATGAAAAACTTCTCTGACGGGCGACATTTCTTAAAACAACAGTGTTGAATACTAATTCGCCATCGTTGAATATATATTCAACATCGGTAAATATGTATTCACCGACGGCGAATTAAAAACTTACGCTCGTTAACGAAAGTTTTCATGTGCGTCATCATAACTTTTTATGTGCAATAAAATGTTTTTTCATGGGCAACGGAAACATGAGCCTTGGTCGGCTTTGTTTTTAAGAACCCGCTCCCTTGTGGGAGCTAACGGAAATCTTTTTTTTACTGAACCCGCCCTCGGCGGCGGGTTCTAAAGATAAATCCACCGCAGGTGGAAAGTTTCTGCTCTGTGTGGTGTGGTAAGCTTTGCCTTTTAACGGGTGTTTAACAGTTGTTTAATGCTTGTTAAATGTTAGAGGCGTGTTCAATAATTGAGGGTGCGCCAATCACTTGACGCACCCTCTCGAAAGTTAGGTCTTTAGTATTAAGTATTGTTAGTTTGGTTTTTTATATCCAACTTTTTACTTTTAATTGTTAACTTTTAACTCTTGCATTACGAAGAAAGAGTGATGCAAGTTAGCCTCTTCTGCCACGGCCTCCACCGAATCCGCCTGGAGCGCCGCCGCCTGGACGACCACCACCGAATCCGCCTGGAGTGAAGCCACCACCAAATCCGCCGAATCCGCCAAAGCCTCCCTTACCGAAGACGTTAAGCTTGTAGATTACGTGAACCATTCCGTAAGAATAGATGGCGTTGCTGATTGTTTCCTGCAAACCGTTTGCAACAATTGCCTTCTGGTTGCCAAGGATATCGTTCCACTGAGCTGTGATAGTAAGTGCCTTGCCCTTGAGGAATGAGTAGCCAACCTGTGCATTCCATACGAGTTCATTGTTGTTCAATGATGATGTGCTATAACCCTTACGATAGCTGTTGCTGATGTCTGTAGAGAATGAGAGACCATTGTCGAAGTTGAGGTTCATCTCTGAGCCGTAAGAGTAGTTCCATGCGTTAGGTGTCAATACTGTACCCATGTTTGCAGCAGAGTGAGTATAGCTTACATTTCCGTTTACGCTTATCTCAAACCAGTCCTTGCGGAAACCGAATGAGAGACGTTCGTTAGCCATCATTGTGTTAGTCTTCTGCTTGAGCGACTGAGGCTCGCTGAGACCGTATCTTTTTATCTGGTTTTGATTTACGAAATAGTAGCTGACATCGTGTGTGTAGTTGAACATTGTCATTGTGTTCAATGTGAAATATTTCTTCTCACCAAGACCACGGTTGTAGCCAAATCCTACCATACCGTTCCAGTTACCGTCGATGTTCTGTGGAGTTGATTTTGTAGAACCATCATCGAAGTACTGTGTCTCGTTTGAAATCTTGTTTTGTGTGAGGGAAACATTACCGAAAGTGAAGATACCCTGCTGGAGATCCGCGTTGTATGTGTTGAAGTCAAAGCGGAGGTTGTGCTCGAATGATGGCTTCAAACCAGGATTACCCTTTGAGATGTTCATTGGGTTAGAGTCATCCTCGATGTCAAGAAGGTTTGTCATTGAAGGCTGTGAAGAACGTCCGCGGTATGTAGTACGCAACTGAGTCTGCTTGTCGAAGTTGTAGCGGAAGTCGAGCGTAGGAGTGAAGTTGTAAACCGTGCGCTTAACATTTGGATAGTCCTTGCCCATGTACTTGTAGTTGAGGACAGAGTGCTGTGGGAGGAATTCAACACCAACAGAGAGGTTGTACATGTCCGTAATCTTGCGGAATGTGAAACCGATTGTGTGGTTGTAGTTCCTGTATTCAGAGTACTGTGACTGACGGTTTGAAATAGAATCAGTGTAGTAGTCATAGTTTGTCTGGAAACCATTGCTCAACATATAATCCATTGCACCGTCAATGTTGTAGCGATACATGCTAAGTGCCTGTGAGAGTGTGTTGAATTGTTCCAACTCGTCTGCAAAAGACTTTACCTGACGGTCGCTTTCTGTATAGCTATAGTTGAAGCGATAAGAAATCTGCAAGTATGTTCTCTCTGCGATAGGCTCTGAATATGTTACCTGTGCTGAGTAGTTACGGCTCTTGTTAGGAGTGTAGTTGTAACGGTTTGTGTAGATGTCTTTTCCTTCTTCGGTTGGATTGTTACCTTTTCTTTTTGTTACCAAATTAGTGATTGAGTCTCTTTCGAAACCAATTCTTGTGGAACTTGTAGAAAGTTGCTTGCTAAGTTGGTCTGAGAAGCCACCTGTGAAGCGGAATGTGAGGTTACGTCCGTTGTTGTTGAGTCGGCGGTTAATCTGCAACTCTCCGTTTGCATTCTTGTTCTCGCTCCAAGACTGAGAACTGTTTACTGTTGTATTTGCAATGTTTGTATAGAGAGAGTCAAGAACGTGTAGGTCTGCGTATCCAAGTCTTGTAGCTGCGTCATCCTCAGATGGGTCGTCGAATGTTGCGCTGTTGCTGTTTCTCATGCTACGGTTACGTTGGTAACTGAAGTTAGGACGGAAGATGATGTTCGTCATTGAATCTGGCTTCCACTCAAAGCGAAGGTTTCCATTGACGCCAATGTTGCTTGACTTGCTCAATGTTATGCTGTTTGAGTATGTTGGCTTCTTACCATTTTGGTTAATGGAGTTTCTTTCTTCGTAAGCATCGTTACCGTTGTAACGAACCATAACGCTACCACCTGTCTCAAGCTTGTCATTTGATGTGGCAAAGTTGAAACCTGCATTCTTCATTGCTGTAAGACCGCTACCTCCACGACCCCAGCCACCACGGCCACCACCGCCGCCGAAGCCACGACCGCCAACGTTGTTAGCATTGCCGATGAGTGTGAACTGTGCGTCTGTAAGGGCACGACGAGCAAAGAGGTTGCCAGAGTAGCGATGCTCTGTACCCATTGCAAGGTCGAGGTTGCTCATCCAACCTTCAGCCATACCTTTCTTAATCTGGAGGTCAAGAACTGTCTCGTCCTCACCATCGTCAATACCTGTGATGCGTGAGAAGTCACTCTTACGGTCGTATGACTTAATCTTGTCAATGATGTTTGAAGGAAGATTCTGGAGGGCTGTCTGCTTGTCGTCAAGGAAGAACTCCTTCTTGTCAACGAGAATCTTCTTAATTGTCTTGCCGTTTATCTTGATGTTTCCGTCATCGTCAACCTCAGCTCCTGGGAGCTTCTTGACGAGAGCTTCAAGGGTACTTCCTTCTGGTACGCGGAATGCGTTGGCATTGTAAACGAGTGAGTCACCGCTTACCTGTACCTGTGCAGCATTTGCGCTTACTACAGCATCCTTGAGGAGCTTGCTGTTCTCGATAATCTCAATGTTACCTACGTTCACGGTCTTGCCCTTCTTGTTCGTAAGGTCAAGGCTCACAACTTGGTCTCTGTAGCCAACGAATGTAACCTTGAGGGCGTACTTGCCTTTTTGGACGTTTTGGATTTTGAATGAACCATTTGTAGTAGTGGATGCTCCTGTAACCATACTACTGTCTGGGAGGGAAAGAACTCTGACTGTTGCTGATGGCACACCAGTGGTTGTTCCCTTTTCGATGATTGTTCCGACAACATCGAACTTCTGCGCAAAGGCAGTCGAACCGATAAGCGTCAGAAGCAATGCTAATGATGCTTTTTTAATTTTCTTCATAGGTGTTGTATTGTGATAGTTGTTTTTTTCTTTCTTCTTACCTGAGTACCCGATGTGAAGTTGAACGTTAAAAATACGAGCTAAAAGTGAAGTTACTTTTTCGTTCCTGTTTTTAATTTTTTATTCAATTCACGTTTCTTTGACTATCTTAATGAAAAAAGTTTAATCTTTTTCATAAATATTCGTTAATAATGTGTATTTTTGCAGCAAATACTTTAACTTAGATGAAGGCTATTTATTTGATTTTGCTGCTGATTCCATTGAATATTAGCGCACAACAAGTGAAACTTGACAAATATCCATCCATACCGGAGGAGATGATGGCTGTGTTCTGTGATTATTGTCATCCTTTTCTTTCGGGTATTGCAAAGGTAAAGGATGGGGGTAGGGGACAGTATCTTGGTCAGCTTACCCCAGACAGTCATATCTACGGATTTGGTCAGTACATTGCAGACAATGATAACTCCATCACGGGAATATTCCGTATGTCAACCTTTATATTCGGCATAAAGCTGGGTACTCACATCGCAAAGGTTGGCTCTAACTCACATTATATATCATACGACCTTACGACGGGTGAACCACTGAGCATCATGAAGGATGGCGAGGTTATTCCTATTCCTGAGAGTGCCCGTAGCGTTTACAAGTTCCAGTCACTTTCCTATCAGAGTGGCGACCGCTATGTAGGCGAGACTGTCAATGGCAAGCGTGAGGGCTACGGTCTTTATCATTACAAGGATGGCGGCTTCTTCTATGGACGTTACCATGAGAATGAACCTTACGGATATGGTGCCATCTTCACAACTGACGCAAGGATAAAGATAATGATGTACTAATCTTAATTAAGATTTAAGAATTAAGATTTGGCAGAGAACCAAGCACTCATAGAGCGTAGGGAGGTAATTAAGATTTAAGAACCTTGACGGGCTTGACGCAAACCAATCAAGATTTATCTTTAACACAGAGAACACAGAGGACACGGAGATAAAAACTCTGTGTCCTCTGTGTTCTCTGTGCTCTCTGTGTTTCCACAAATATTTCTTTCCTTATTTAAAGAAGGTGAAATTGACGCTTCCGTAGTTGCGGTGGTCAACGAAACGTGGATGTTCGTGGAAATCGTAATCCTTACCATGTTCAAGGATGAAGAGTCCGTCTTCTGCCAAGAGTGGTAGGGCGGCATCTGGAATATCCTTGAGGTTAGGAAGAGCGTAAGGAGGGTCGGCAAAGATGATGTCGTACTTCTCCTTGCATGTAGAGCAGTACTTAAACACGTCGCCCTTGATAGGAAGCCATTCGTCAGCTTCCAACTCCTTGGCTACACGATGGAGAAACTGCCAGTGCTTGAAGTCCTTCTCCACGCTTACCACCTTACGGCATCCACGGCTTGCAAACTCAAGGCCTATGCTTCCCGTTCCTCCGAAGAGGTCGAGAGCCGTAGGCTCGTCATCAAAGTCGATATAGACGTTCTCAAGGATGTTGAACAATCCTTCCTTTGCAAAGTCTGTCGTTGGACGAGCCTTGAAGTTGGTAGGAGTAGGGAAACTACGACCTTTATATTTTCCTCTTATTATTCGCATGAGGGGGGAGTTTTTTTGTTAATTAAGAATTAAGATTTTTCAAAACAGAAGGTGAAGACATCCTTCTAATTGTTCTTGAATAACTCTTAATGAATTTTGTAGTGTTCTCTCTTTGTTAAATTCTATGGCTGGAGAGACCGTTTTGCTTAAATCTTAATCCTTAATTTTTAATTCTTAATTCGTTAGAATCCGCAGACGAGGAGTGTCTGGAGGTCGTAAGGAATGTTGGCGTCGCCCTCCGTTATCTCGTCACGGAAATCTTCTCTTCTGTCGATGAGTGATACGTTGCCGATGAAGTTCTGTATCTTGTCCACCAGTTCCTTGCGCTTTGCCATCGTGTCGCCCACAATGTAAAGGGCATCTTCCGTCTGGTCAAATCCTAACTGTTGCCAGATATTGAGGATGTAATACTGAATGTCAGTTATTGCCTTTACAGGGAATGTGTTGACGAAGAGCATCTTGCCATTGTCAAAGGCATAGAGCGTCATCTCCTTCTCGTGAAGGTAACAATACATCTTCTTGTTTGTTCCTATCATGCTCTTCTCACCAAAGAACTCGATGAGCGTACTTGCAGAAGCGTAGAACCTTGCACGTGGAAAGTCATCGTGAATAAGCTGGTACACGTTCTTGTCAAGTCCGAACACGATGGCTATTCCTGAACGACGAAGCACGTTGTAGCTGATGTGAAGGGGCTTGTCCTTTGGAAAGGCAGCCTCGTAGTATTGCTGTGCATCGTTCAGCCTGAAGAAAGCCACAGGCACGGTGGTGAAGTGTGGAGTGGTGATAAGCACATTGACACGCTGATAATCCTCTTTCAGCATTGGCTCGTTGAGAAGTGCGTTCCTGAGGTTTGCTGCAAGAGATATTGTCGGCTGTATGTCGTACACCTTATATTCAAAAGGTGTGGCTGCCAATGGTGTGTATGAACAAAAAGAAAGTCCATTCGTGCAGACACGAATGGACAAACTTTTATTTTTAGGATTGTTTTCCGTCATGTGGATTTATTATTATTCGTCCCAGTTACCTGCAAGCTTGTTACCTGTATCGCTGAGGTCACCGATACGAAGTCCGTACCATTCTCCTTCGAAGTCATCCTGATTGTCAAGCATAAGCTCACCCTTGTTCTTGCTGAGCTTCTTGAGGTCAGACTTGAGGTTCTTGATACGCTTCTCTGAGAATCCGTCCATGTAGTAGTCGAGACGTGCACGAACCTCGAGCAAAATGTCGAACTCGTTTGTTCTTACGTTGAAAGAAGCCTTCTTTCTCAACTCGAACTCACCAACCTTAACCTCTACGAAGTCCTTGGCGTCGAAGTTAGAAACCTTCTTCTCAGTAGAACCGTCGGCAACGCGACCAACTGGGATGTACTTGAGTGAGTCTGGGCATGCAATACCGAGCATTTCGCCTGCTGTTGTCCAGATAGTATCACGACGAATGAGACCCTGACGAGCTGCTTCTCTTTCTGTCAAACCAGCCTCGAGCTGATCATCTGAAAGTTCACCTTCCTTGATGATTTTAGCAACTGCTCTACCGTTCTTAACGAAGTCGATGAGTGAATCGAGTGTACCAACATACTCACCGTATGTCTTCTTGTAAAGTTCCTCTGCGTCCTTAATCTGAAGGAGACGCTCCTTTACGGCTTTCTCACGGACAGCCTTCTGCTCATCGAAAGCGATGTCGGAATAAATACTCCAAAAACAAGCCCAAGCAAGACCTACTGTAAGCAAGGCCAAGATTACATTTACAACAATTTTGTTCATGATATATTATATTTTTAATTTTATTTCACTAAATTTGTGCCACAAAAATAAGCAATAAAAATGAAATTGGAATAAACAGAGTAAGTTTTTTTTCAAAAAAAGATGATAAATGACTATTTAGAGGAACAAATGCTACACAATTTCGGATTTACGCCCACAAATCAACAGGCAGAAGTCCTCAAGTTGTTGGCTGATTTTATTCTTTCTCCCTTGGACGATAGCGTCTTTGTGCTAAAGGGCTTTGCAGGTACTGGAAAGACCAGTCTCGTGAGTGCCTTGGTCAAGACGATGGAGCAGATAAAGCAAGATTCTACAGTGCTTATCGCACCGACGGGACGTGCAGCAAAGGTCTTCTCACACTATTCCGAACGTCAGGCTTACACCGTACATAAACGTATATACAGACAAAAAAGTATAGATAAGGATTCGCTCTTTGAACTTAACTATAACATGAAGTCGAACCTCCTCTTCATCTGTGACGAGGCTTCGATGATTAGCAACGACAGTTACCTCGCAAGTTCATTGTATGGCACGGGAAGGTTGCTCGATGACATGATACATTTTATATATGGTGGAAAGGGATGCCGTCTCATTCTTCTTGGCGATACTGCTCAGCTGCCGCCTGTGGGTGATGGCGAGAGCCCTGCCTTGCAGGAAGACGTGCTTCGTGGCTATGGACTTGACGTCACGACATACACGTTGACTCAGGTGGTGCGTCATGCTGACAGTTCTGGTATCTTGTGGAACGCGACTCATCTTCGCCAACTTATAAATGATGAAGATATCTTTGACTTGCCAAAGATTCGCTTCGCTGGTTTCCCTGATGTGTACAATATCCCTGGCAATGAACTTATCGAGGCTCTTGAACAATGTTACCATCATGATGGCGAGGACGATACGATAGTCATAACGCGTAGTAACAAGCGTGCGGTTATATATAATAATGGTATCCGCAACCAGATACTGTGGCGTGATTCTGAGCTTGCAAGCGGCGACATGCTTATGGTTGCCAAGAACAACTACTTCTGGACGGACACCCTGAACCAAGAGATGATAGAGGAGGCGAGGAAGGATGGCATTGACATAAAGAATGCTCCGCAAACGCCTTTCGATTTCATTGCCAATGGTGATACGGTCCTTGTCAAGAGGGTGCGCAACGAGCGTGAGTTCTATGGCTTCCGCTTTGCTGACTGCGAACTGATGTTCCCTGACTATGATGACTACGAGATGGAGGTGACCGTTCTGCTTGACACGCTTCAAGCCGAGGCACCGTCGCTCACTCAGGAGCAGCAGGACAAACTCTTCAATGGCGTGTATGAGGATTACTTCGACCTCAAGACAAAGCCTGAGAAGTTGAAGGCTATGAAGAAAGACCCTCTGTTCAATGCTCTCCAGATTAAGTATGCGTATGCCATCACTTGCCACAAGGCGCAGGGCGGACAATGGTCGAACGTGTTCATCGACCAAGGCTACATGACTGAGGACATGCTTGGACCTGACTACTTCCGCTGGCTTTACACGGCTATCACACGTGCAACGAAGAATGTGTATTTCGTCAACTGGAAGGAAGAGCAGACGCTTGAGTAATTCATAATTAACAATTCATAATTCATAATTAATTTCGTTGAGCCCTTCGGAGTTCATAATTTGTGATTACCGAGCTCGGAAATCACCCTTCTCCGCAAAAACAAAAAAACTCAAAAACTTACGAACTTAAAAACTCAAAACAATGAAAACAAACTCAATAACTGCGTGGTTCTTGGCATCACGCCCAAAGACTCTAACGGGAGCGGCTGCACCTGTGCTTGTGGGTGGCGCAATGGCATGGATTGATTGCTTTTCACGCATGAGGATGGACTTGATGCACAATATGCTTCACCCTTATTCGGCAAAGGTGAATGCTGGTTTCTGGATGCCGTTTGCACTCTGTCTGCTTTTTGCTTTTCTTATGCAGATAGACGCAAACTTGGTGAACGACTATTTTGACTTCAAGAAGGGTACTGACCGTGAGGACCGCCTTGGTCCTGAACGTGCCTGTGCACAGGGATGGATTACTCCTGGGGCAATGAAGATTGGCATCGGCGTGTGTACCGTCCTTGCCTGCCTTGTGGGATGTGTCATCATGCTGTGGCACTTGCAGTACGAGCTTCTTGTTGTGGGCATAGCATGCGTCATTGGTTGCTTCATCTACACCACAAAGTTCTCCTACCTCGGTCTTGGCGACATCCTCGTCCTCGTGTTCTTCGGCATCGTGCCAGTAGGATTCACGTATTACGTCATCTCCAATGGTCAGTGGACATTGCCACTCACACTTGCGGGATTGGGAATGGGACTTGCCACGGACAACCTGCTTATCGTAAACAACTATCGTGACAGGCATCAGGATGCGATAAGCGGAAAGAATACCATCATCGTGCGCATGGGCGGCACGTTTGGTCTCAGGGCTTACCTATGGTGCGGAATCATTGCCACCATCCTTGGCATGACTGCCCTCTATATGATGGACAAGCCATATTGGTTCATGCTTGGTTACCTCCTGCTCAATATTATGACGTGGTACAAGATGTGCCACCTCGATGGTAAGGCTCTCAATGGAGTTCTTGGCAAGACTGCTCGTAACATATTCCTATACGGATTGCTGCTGGCTGGCGCAATGGTGGCGGCTTAATCAATTTGCCTTGGTGAATTAAAAATCGACCATGGTCGATTGCTCAAAAGTCCTAGGTCAATTTTAAATCGAGCTAGCTCATTTTGAAAACGAGCTAGGACTTTTTTAAATCGAGCTAGCTCGATTTTGTGTGTGTCCTTCGTATTGTTCCGCATTATGCTTATGCTATATGTTAATGCCGAAAGAAGACAAGAAGGGCGTTAACCAACCCTTTGCATCATGCTTTGTGGGTTGCTTAACGCCTTTCTTATGTTGATTGTATTGCGATTGACTGTCTATTTTCCTCCTCCCCTCGGGGAGGTTGGGAGGGGGCTTCATTATTCCTTCTCAAGCAATACGACGGCGTAGGCAGAAATACCTTCCTCGCGACCAGTGAAGCCCAGCTTCTCGGTTGTCGTTGCCTTGATGCTCACGTCATCCTCGTCTATGCCCATGCACTCGGCAAGGACAGCCTTCATCTCAGGGATGCGTGGATTCATCTTAGGACGCTCGGCACAGATGGTACTGTCCACGTTGCCGATTGTATATCCCTTCTCCTTGACAATCTCCACTGTGCGACGGAGAAGAATCTTGGAGTCTATGTTCTCAAATTCATTTCCTTTCTTAGGTGGAAAATGATAACCGATGTCACGCATATTGGCAGCACCAAGGATGGCATCGCATATTGCGTGAATAAGTACGTCGGCATCACTATGACCAAGCAGTCCCATAGTGTGCTCCAGTTTGATACCTCCTATCCAGAGGTCACGTCCCTCTACAAGCTTGTGGACGTCAAATCCCATTCCTACTCTAATCTTCATAAGCCCCCCGACCCCCGAAGGGGGCGGCCCTCCGGATTCTGTCGTTTATTTATTGTCAATTATAAACTATCAATTGTCAATTATCAATTATAAATTATCAATTGCCACCCTGACCCGTCAGGCCGCCCCCATCGGGGGTCGGGGA
>JAFZVY010000004.1 GCA_017617575.1 Bacteroidaceae bacterium
CCAACAGAAATTGATCTAATTGGAGAATACCTTGTAGCATTAGTAGAACCACTATATGTCTGACGAGGGTCAAATCCCTTACGAGCAGAGAAGTAACATACATTTTCTGCTGCACAATATACACGAAGGCTCTGAATCTGAGCAGCTGAGAGAAGATGCTTTGGAAGAGTGTATCCAATATTGATATTCTCAATGTTCAAATAACTTGCATTCGTCAAGAAACGAGTTGAAGAGCTAACTGATTCAAGGTCATCATACTGGAAACGAGGTATATCAGAATACTCATTATCAGGTGACCAAGACTTAAGAAGATCCTTATGGAAATTGAAACCAGCACTACTATTTGTTGGAGATGCCATAAAGTCCTGATAAGTAGAATCAAAACCCTTGCCTCCAATAGAGAATGAGCAGTTTACACTAAGGTCAAATCCATAGAACTTAACAGAAGTACCAAAACCGCCATAGAACTTAGGTACTGTTGACTCGTTATTTACATAATAAGTAGCATCTGACCAGCTTGTTGTTGCAACGTTAGTCATTACCTCATTTCCATTTGCATCCTTAACAGCCTTTCCATCTTCGCCAAGTACAGCTGTACGCTTATACCACATAGATAGACCACCCTTTGAAGGATCATATTCCTTGTCACCAGTCATTGCATAGGTTTCCTTGTTGTAAACGCCTGCAAATTCCTTCAAACGCCAAGAATAAACAGTAGAACCTTCATGACGGAAGAAGCTACCTGATGTATATCCTTGATAAACATTTCCATCAAGATCATAGAATTTAGCAGTCTTAACGTCATCATGCAATTTAGTAATCTTGTTCTTAAGAGAAGCGATATTGAATCTAACATCCCACTGAACCTTATTGTTCTGGATAACGTTATAGTTCAAATCAAGTTCAAGACCTGTATTATACATATCACCAACATTCTTATATACTGAAGAATAACCAAGAGATGCTGGGACAGAGAATGAGAACAACATATCAGTAGTCTTACGGTAGTAGTACTCCAAACCTCCAGAAAGTTTATTACCCCATAAGCCAAACTCAACACCAAAGTTGTAATTGTTGTTTGTCTCCCAAGTAATATCTTTATTACCCTTCTTGTTGAATGAAGCAGCAATACCATCACCTGAACGACGAACAGAATAATTATCAGCATAAAGGTAAGAATCAATATTATCATTACCCTGTGATCCGTATGATGCCTTTACCTTCAACATATCAAGCCAGTCTACGTCATCAAGCCATGATTCCTTGTTAAGAAGCCATGCACCACCTACAGACCAGAATGTACCCCAACAATTATCTGGATGGAAACGAGTAGATCCATCGCGACGAATCATTGCTGTTCCAAAGTACTTAGAGTCATAATCATACTGAAGACGGCCAAAGAATCCCTCTACCTGATATTCACTCTTGTAAGAATAAGCAGACTTGCTATCAATTGCAAACGCTCCAAGCTCAAGAATCTCATCAGAGAGCATGCTTGTCTTACCAGCAGTAAGATACTTATAAGTATATTTGTAATACTCATGACCAAGGAGAGCAGCAAAGTTATGTACATCATCAAATGTAAACTTATAGTTAATCAACTGCTGTGTAGTGAAGCTATATGTACGTCTATGGTTTACACTAAGTGTACCACCTGCTGTATCAAACTGACCATAGTAAGGATTATAGTAAGTCTTACCGCGTGTTTCATCAAGATTACAAGTACCATTAACTGTCAAAGTGAGACCTTCAATGAACTTGAAATCTGCGTATGCGTGAGCAGAAGATGCATTACCCTCATAATTTCTTGTATTAAGACTTACATCCTGAATAGGGTTAGCATTATAGATGAATGGACGCTGACCACCATCATTTTCACCATCTCCATAATCCATAATCTGATGTCCATAAGAATCTACCTTAATTGAACCATCTGCATTACGAATGTAAGCTGGATAAATAGGAGCCATACGAGTAACGAATGCCCAAATGTTACCTGTTGATGTTTCCTCACCATTATCACCAAGTGTATTTCCGTCAAAACGAGCATAAGTCATGTTTGCGCCAACCTTCATCCATTTCTTGAGCTGGTAATCTCCACGGAAACGACCAGTAAAACGCTTCAAGTCTGACTTGTTAGTTATACCCTGATTATCAAGATATCCTACAGACAAATATGCATTTCCCTTATCAGATGAAGTTGTAGCAGAAATATTATACTCTTGACGGATACCTGTACGAGTTCCAACTTCCTCCCAGTCGTCAGGAGTAATATAATAGTCTCCATCTACACGACCAAGAGTTGCCAATGGGTTAAGTCTTCCATTCTCGCCAAAAAGATTCTGACCTTCTGGAAGTGTCCAGATGTTATATCCAAGACCACCTTCTGCAACCTTGCCAAGAACAGCACTACTAGCAGCTAACCATGCATCATGGTCACTGTAGTTATTATTTTTGTAATAATTATTAAGAGCTGTGTACTGCATTTCATAATACTGTGCAGGAGAGCTAATAACATCATAATTCTGAAGAGCACGGGTATTCCAACCATACTTTGCGTCAACAGTAATAGTTGCATCCTGACCCTTCTTGCTTCCCTTTGTGTTAATCAAGATAACACCATTTGCACCACGTGCACCATAAAGAGCTGTAGATGCAGCATCCTTAAGTACAGTCATTGTCTCAACGTCAGCAGGGTTGATGTTTGTAATATCACCTGAATATGTAGCACCATCAACAATAATCAAAGGGTCTTTTCCTGCATTGATGGAACTAAAACCACGAATACGAATAGTAGGAGAAGAACCTGGAGCACCATTTGAAGATGACAACTGAAGACCAGGAACAGCACCAGCAAGAGCAGCAGTAACACTTGTTACCTGTGCTTCACCAATTGTTTCTGCACCTACAACCTTTGCAGAACCAGTAAATGATTCCTTTGTTGCTGTACCGTATGCAATAACGAACTGCTCTTTAAGGGCTTTAGCATCAGGCTCAAGAATAACCTTCATATTAGCCTTAGCAACAACTTCCTTTGTCTGCATACCGATGTATGAAATAACAAGAGTCTTTGATGAACTTGGAACATCAAGAGTAAACTTACCCTCAATATTCGTTGCAGCACCAAGGGTAGTACCCTTAACTTTTACTGAGGCTCCAATCACTGGTTCGCCAGTCTCAGCCTCGATGACAACACCTGTCACCTTTTGCTGGGCGAATGCCATACCAACTGTAAACATACAGATGGTAAGGAATAACCATAATCTTTTTCCCATTCTTTTAAATAAAAATTAGTTAATAATAATATAAATATTCTACGATAGTTAGTTGTTTTTTGAAAAAATGTAAGTGAACATAACAAATTGTTACAGATAAAAAGTATCATTATACTTTTTTATTCATTTTATCAAAAATCATGTGCAAACATAAACATTTTTTAATAATTCACAATGTTTTTTTGTAAAAAAATACATTTTTTAAGCCAAAAAAGCATCAAAAGCATAGAAAACTAACATATTTCTGACAATTTTAGTCAAAACACGTGCTTATGTTACAAATTGAAAGAAAAAACTTTCGTTTAGATATTTTTAAGGTAATATTAGCTCACAAGTGGACAAAAAATGATGTTTATGTATATTATCAGCATAGAAAAGGTACTTACAACTTATAAAATGTCACAAACATCACAGTCGTAATTATCATAGCATCATTCGTATTAAAGTATGGTAATAACGCACCACCCATCCCTACCATTTTGCTTCCACTATGCCTCCGTTGTGAATCCGTTCTGACTACGGAGTAAGTCCCATTAATCTCCCATTAACCTCCCATTAAAGTCCCATTAACCTCCCATTTTGAATGGGACATCTATGGGTACTGAATGGGTAGATAAAGGATATAAATTCGTACTCACTTGGGAGGCATAGCGAATACATTGCCTAAGATAGGTGTATGAATATTTGGGGGTCGGCTTCACTTGTTCGTTTTAGTGGAACAAATTGCTTGCCCTCGCGTTTTTCTGTATAATATATGGTATAAAAAAACGAGAATGAGTCAAAGTATGTCTTGACTCATTCTCATTCTGCGATGGAAAATGTTCCATCAGTGTTTGATGAATAACTTCACAGTTATCATCAGTGGTTTAAGTTAAGCATCGATTTGTTTAATATTATAAAGCAAAAGTTAATCATTGTTCTCAATCAAGAGTGAATCAGACTTCACCACGGTCTTTGTCTCCGCCTGTGTGTTGTCTTTCACCTTGATTGCTGCGGAAATGTTGTCTTTCTTGATGTAAGGATTGATGGCTGTTACATCATCAAATCCTTCAGAAGGACGGTTACCGATAGATTGTTCAGCAGCATTTCCTATTGTAAGCACGATGGCAACTATTGCAGCTGCCTTGAATAGTGGAGTGAACTTACCACGGATGCTTACAACTTTATTCTTCATTCCCGACTTCCTCTCTACGAGTTCCATCATTCTTGCGTCAAATTCTTCTCCAAGATGAATGTTTGACTCTGATGACTCGTAACGGAACAAGTCCGCATACTCACTTAAGTTAGATGGTACATTTCCTTGCGAGAAGAAAGAACGAAGAATCTGCTCTTCTTGCAATGTTGTCTCGCAAGCAAAGTAGCGTTCTATTAATTGTTCTATGTACTTATAATCCATATTGTGAGTTTTAATTATTATGGGCTTTTATTTGCCCCTCTATAATAACGACGGATGAAAAACAAAAAAGTTACAAAAAAATCTAACTTTTTTGTAACTTTTTTGTTTATACTTTGTAAATGTATGTATTTCCGCTATTTATCACGCTTGAGAAAATTTAATTTTTCTTTCAAAAATCCTCTTGCGCGGAACAGATTGACTTTTACATCGGACTCTGTGATACCAATTATCTCGGCTATTTCCTTATATGCCTTACCTTCGATGTCGCGTAATTGTAGCACTGTACGTTGTTTCTCAGGTAGGGTTGCTATGGCAGAAGCAATATTGGATTGTCGTTCGTCACGCTCCATACAGTCATGGGCAGACATTTGCCACACGTCTTCTCTGTCGTGCGTTTCCTCGATGAGAGATATGTTCTTCTGCTCATGCTTGGAAATGCGGTCTATGGCGAGATTACGTGCTGAGGTGAGTGCAAAAGCCTCAAGGTTACTGACAGTCTCCAGTTCGTCTCTTTGTTGCCAAAGCTTGAGAAGGATATCCTGCACGATATCTTCCGACTCCTCACGATTCATTGTGATGCGAAGAGCCGTGCGAAAGATGATATCTTTCAGTGGTAATATGTCATGCTGGAAATCCAATGGTGGTGAGCTTTTACTTTATCACAGTGCCGTGTTTGCCATCTATTGCGTCTGCCTTGGTGATGATGACTTGTTTCACACCTGAACGGAGAGCTTCGAGGGCATTCTCTATCTTTGGAATCATACCGCCGCTTACAGTGCCATCTGCTTTGAGTGACTCGAAACTGTCGGCAGTAATAAGTGGAATGACGCTGTTCTCGTCGTCTGGGTTGGTAAGTACGCCTGCGTGCTCAAAGCTATAGATGAGTGTGACGTCAAAGTATGGGGCGAGTGCCTTGGCTGTCTCTCCTGCTATGGTGTCAGCATTAGTGTTGAGGAGGTTGCCCTTTCCGTCATGTGTGAGTGGCGCCATGACAGGTACTACACCTTCGCAGATAAGTGTTGCAAGCATCTTACCGTCACACTTGTCAACATCGCCCACATAGCCAAAGTCAACCATTTGTTCTGTTCCGTCCTCCATCTTCACCTTCTTTAGAGGACGCTTGTGGGAGAGCATAACGTTCATGTCTGCACCTGTAAGTCCGAGTGCATTCACTCCGCAAGCCTGAAGACGGGCAACGATGTTCTTGTTTACAAGTCCGCCATACACCATGCTTACTACACGAAGCATATTGGCATCTGTCACACGTCGTCCACCTATCATGACACTCTCAATGCCAAGGTCTGCGGCTACCTTTGTGGCACTACGACCACCACCGTGTACAAGTACCTTTGCACCGTCGATGGCACTAAAATCCTTCAATAGCTGGGCAAGTGTGTCTTCGTCTTCCACAATCTTGCCTCCTACCTTTATTACTGTCAGTTGTTTCATATTGCGTTTTCTTTAGAAGTTATTGAGTTCTGAAATAAAGATGCTAAAACGGATGCCTCTTCGCTGGGATGCAATGATGCACTAAGCGGAAGGCGAGCCAAGTATGGCTCGAGACAAGGGGCACCGTTATTATCGCCTATGGAAGTAGGGGCTTTACTTCAGATGATCCTCAAAATAGCGAGTTATTACCTCATGGAGGTGTACCCTGTCATGTCCGAACATATTGTGACCGTCACCTGGATAAGTGAAGAGGTCAGGATATGTGTTGGCATCTATACATGCACGCATGAATGAGAGTGTGTGCTGAGGTACGCATGTTGGGTCGTTACCTCCATAGATGACGAGGAGTCGTCCTTTGAGATTACCAGCCTTGTTAAGAAGTGAAGTATTCTTGTAACCCTCTGGGTTTGTCTGTGGAGTGTCCATATAACGCTCGCCATACATCACCTCATAGTATTTCCAGTCGATAACAGGTCCTCCTGCTACTCCGCACTTGAATACATCTGGGTATGTTGTCATGAGGCTTGTTGTCATGTAGCCACCAAAGCTCCATCCGTGTACACCGAGACGTGTGGAATCAACGTAGGCAAGGCTCTTGAGGAACTCAACACCCTTCAACTGGTCTTTCATCTCTTCAACACCAAGGTTACGGAATGTTGCCTGTTCAAACTCCTTACCTCTGTGCTCACTTCCTCTGTTGTCAAGGCTGAACATCACATAGCCTTTCTGAGCCATGTAGATGTCCCATCCACGTGCTCCGTAGTGATTAGTTGCATCAACTACATGAGCGTGAGGACCTCCATACACGTACACAACGGCTGGGTACTTCTTGTTTGGGTCGAAGTCTGGTGGAAGTATAAGGCGATAGTAGAGGTCTGTCTTTCCGTCTGCTGCCTTGATTGTTCCGAGTTGAATCTTTGGTACGTTGAACTCTGCCCATTTGTCATTTGCAGAGAAGACGTTTGAACTCCACATAGTAGAGGTGTTGCAGATGTCTATGTGACGTGGGAAGAGAGGTGAAGAATAGTTATCAATAAGATACTTACCAGTGTTGTTCAACTTAGGTGAGTGCCAGCCTGTGGTGTTGCCAAGGACGTTGTGCTTACCCTTCATGTTGAGTACATACACGTTGCGCTGAACAGGTGATGTCTCGTTGGAAGTATAGATGATTGTATTGTCCTCTGTGTTGAAACCTACCACGTCAAACACTTCCCATTCACCTTTGGTGAGTTGCTTCACCATCTTACCATTGGTGTTGTAAAGATAGATATGGTTGTAACCGTCACGGCGACTCAGATATATGAACTTGCTGCTGTCCCAAGGGAGGAACTGGATAGGTGCGCATGGTTCAAAATACTTGTCGTCATGTTCTGTAAACACGGTACGAATCTTTTTGCCTGTCTTTGCATCGTACTCTACAAGTTCACCGTCCGTCTGGTCACGGTTAAGTTCAATCATGTATATTGTCTTCTCGTCTGGTCCCCACGCAATATTCGTGAAATAACGGTCTGTTGGGTCGCCGGCATCGAGATAGATTGTTTTCTTCGTAGTCATGTCATACACTCCTACAGTTACCTTGTGAGATGTCTCACCAGCCATAGGATACTTGTCTGGTACAAGCTGTGCACAGCGTGATGATGTACCCTTTGGAGTGACATTTACCTGTGGGTATGATGATACCATGCTCTGGTCCATACGGTAGAAGGCAAGAAGGTTGCCCTTAGGACTCCAGAAAGTACCCTTGAAGATACCGAACTCATCGCGGTGAACTGATTCACCATAGTGTATGTCGTCGCAGCCGTCTGTGGTTATCTGGAATACCTCTCCACCACCATCCTGTATGTAGAGGTTATGTTCCTTAGTGTATGCAAGATTGAGTGACTCGCTGTTCCAGTCGTCATTTTCCTTGGCAGGGTCAGTGACTGATGACCATACTACCTTTGTGTCACCTTGGAAACAGACGATGTAACTAACGCCATCACTGCGACGAAGGAGCGCATAAGGCTTATCGTCGTATGGGAATGAACAGTATAGAAGGCTTGACACCCTCTTCTTGTTCGCTTTCTTCAATATGTCATTTACATAGTCAAGAGTAAAAAGAGGCTTGACCTCTGCTCCTGTTTCCTTGTCCATAACATAGCATCTATCCACATCAAGCATAATGCAGTTGTCGCCCCACCATGCGATGTGCTTGGTGTCAGGAGCTGTGTTCTTGTAGTAGGTAGTGCCTCCAGGGAGAAGGTCATTCAGAGTAAACTGTTTCTTTTGCGCCATAATACATGATGGAAGCAAGGCAAACATTGCCAAACATAATAACTTGTTATTCATATTATCTCTTTTAACGGAACGAGCACAAAGTCACGTTCGTTCATTAGCGGGTGTGGTATGGTAAGTTCTGGAGTATTGATGTGTAAGCCGTCGCCCTTGATGACTGAATCCACATAATACAGGAGAATGTCAATGTCAATAATCCTGTCGTGGTATTCGCCACTGACGGATTTTACTGTTCTGCCAAGGCTTAGCTCTATCTCCTGTGTGAGACGTAATATCTCCATAGGCGAGAGGCTTGTCTCGACCTTTATGGCGGCATTGAGGAATGAGTTGTTGCTCACAAATCCCCATGGCTCAGTTTTGACAAAGGCGGATTTAGCAACTACAGTGCCAATCCGCCTTTGTATATGAGCAATGGCGTCATTGAGATTTCTTTCCTTGTCGCCAAGATTTGTACCTAATGATAGGAAAACGGTGTGCATTAGTCGAGGATGAGCATTGCGTCACCGTAAGTACCGAACTTATAGTCACCGTTGAGAGCCTCCTTGTAAGCAGCCATGACTACGTCGTAGCCACCGAAGGCAGTTACAAGCATGAGCATGGTTGTGAGAGGCATCTGGAAGTTAACTACAAAGGCATCAGCCACTGTGAAGTCGTATGGAGGGAAGATGAACTTGTTAGTCCAACCCTCAAACTCCTTGATGAAGCCACCTGGGCCTACTGCTGTCTCGATGGCACGAAGAACGGTAGTACCTACGGCACATACCTTGTGACCTTCCTCCTTTGACTTGTTGACGATGGCGCAAGCCTCAGCAGATACAGACATCTGCTCGCTGTCTGTCTTGTGCTTAGTAAGGTCCTCAACGTCGATGTTGCGGAAGTTGCCAAGACCGGCATGGAGAGTGATGAATGCCTGATTGATACCCTTAATCTCCATACGCTTCATAAGCTCGCGTGAGAAGTGGAGACCTGAAACAGGAGCTGTTACTGCACCTTCCTTTGTAGCGTATATTGTCTGGAAGTTCTCAATATCCTCTGGTGTAGCCTTACGACGTGAACGTACGTCGTCTGGTAGTGGAGCCTCTCCAAGTGCGTAGAGGGCAGCCTTGAACTCGTCATGAGGACCGTCATAGAGGAAGCGAAGAGTACGACCACGTGAAGTAGTGTTGTCGATAACCTCGGCTACCATTGAGTTGTCCTCACCAAAGTAAAGCTTGTTACCAATACGAATCTTACGTGCTGGGTCAACGAGAACGTCCCAGAGACGAAGTTCAGCATTAAGTTCGCGAAGGAGGAAAACCTCGATACGTGCACCTGTCTTCTCCTTGTTTCCGTAGAGACGTGCAGGGAATACCCTTGTATCATTGAATATGAAAGAGTCGCCATCATCGAAATAATCAATGATGTCTTTGAACAAACGATGCTCTATTTCACCTGTCTTACGATGAACGACCATTAACTTGCATTCATCACGATGGTAAGGAGGCTCGAGTGCCACCTTGTCATCTGGTAACTTGAATTTGAACTGAGATAGTTTCATATCTTTACCTATTCTATTTAATGTATTTCTTTTTCTATTTCCTGAGCATCGAGCCATTTCTCAAGATGCTCTATATCCACGCAGTCCTTGAGCTTATACTCGCCAATCCTTGTGCGGATAAGGTCAGTGAGATAACCTCCACTGCCGAGAGCCTTGCCAATGTCACGAGCCAATGCCCTGATGTACGTACCCTTGCTGCACACTACCCTGATGGTGAGTGAAAGATGGGTGTCGCCGAGATTGCCCGTCTGGTACTTTATGCGATTGTCGCGTGGGTCTTCCGACTTACGCTCGTCCTCAAGCTCCTCCACACGGTTCTCAACCATACCGAAGTGCATTACCTCTATCTCGTCTATGACGAGTATCTTTGGCTTCAAGTCCACCTCTTCACCTTGACGTGCGAGGGCGAAGGCTCTCTTTCCATCCACCTTGCAAGCGGAGTAGGTAGGCGGAACTTGCTCTATCCTACCGATGAAGTTCTTGAGAACGTCATCCACCTGTTCGCGTGTGATGTGCTCGTAAGGATAAGTGGCATCTTCCTCTGTCTCCATGTCGAACGAAGGTGTTGTTGCGCCTAACTTAATGGTAGCTACATACTCCTTCGTGTGGCTCTGAAGTTCGTCAATGCGCTTTGTCGCTTTTCCCGTACACACAAGCAAAACGCCTGTGGCGAGAGGGTCAAGCGTACCAGCATGTCCCACCTTCAGTTTCTTCACGCCCAGCCTGTGAGACAGTTCCCTGCGCACCTTGGCAACGACATTGAATGATGTCCACCTATAAGGCTTGTTGAATACGAGTATTTCTCCTTTTTCTGGATTCATCTATTAAAGTCCCAAATAGATTGCCAAGATACCAGCACAAGCACAGTAAATGGCAAAGTATATAAGTTTGCATTTCTTCACAATCGAAATCATCCACTTGCAAGCGAAGCATCCGCTAATGAAAGCAGCGATGAAACCGACTACCAGTGACAAAGTTGGTATCTGTGTAATCTCACCATGTTCAGCAATGTATTCTGCACTTGGTGCAAAGATATGCTTAAAGTCCAACAATGCCTCACCCAATATTGGTGGAATGACCATCAAGAAAGAGAACTGGGCAAGTGTCTTTTTGCTGTTGCCAAGCAAAATACCCGTTGCAATCGTAGTGCCACTACGTGAAAGTCCCGGAAGAACCGCCAACGCCTGTGCCAATCCGATGATGAACGCATGGAGAGGAGATATGTTCTCTTTCTCCTTTGGCTGGTAGAAATGTGTAAATGCCAAGAATGACGATGTAATCAACAGACACACACCTACAATCACGATGCTGCCTTCAAAGATTGAATCGAGGAAATCCTTGAACAAGAGACCTACGATACCTATTGGAATCATTGAGATGATGATGTTGAGTGCATACTTCTGCTCGTCGTTCATCTTTCCATTCCATCGGAAAAGTCCGGTGAGAATCCAAGACACTTCCTTCCAGAGGATGACAAGTGTTGAACATACGGTAGCCACGTGAACCACGATGTCAAATGTAAGTCCACCGTCTGTTACTCCCAACAAGTGCTGTCCTATTTCAAGGTGACCACTACTGCTGACAGGCAGGTACTCCGTGAGACCCTGCACTATGCCAAGTATCAATGCTTCTAACCAATTCATTCCTCACCCTTATTTTTACCCTTCCAGAGTATTGCCACGATAATGAATACAAAGCCAAAGAGGCTTACCATAGGAGCGACCTTGATGCGTGTGTCACTAAAGATGTCTGGGTTGAAGGCAGCCTCTGTTGTGCTGTCGCCAGACATAAGATAGAATCCTGCGAGGATAATCACAATGCCTATTGCAAGAAGGATGTAGTTAATCTTGCTGAAGGCGAAATTGTTGTTGTTCATATTTCTTTTATTATTTCAAATTACTCAAAGTAGTTATAGAGTAGCTATTGGGGAGATAAAATGAAGTTAAAGAGACGATACTCTATTTCTAAAAACGCAGGTTCATTCATTTATGTGCGCCATGTGCGCCAATAATCAGAACTGAGCGAAGCGGTCTCACAGACTGTAGGGAAGTAAAAACAAGGAACTTCTCTCACTGACCGAAGGGAGGTAAAACAAAAAAAAAACAATTTTCTAAAATTTTCCGGATTTTCGTTTTACAACTAATACGCGAACGGTCATTCGTCTTTTTAACTACCTTTACAACTCCTTTTTAACTCCACGAAGTTAACTCCCAAATCATTTACACATAGTACAACTCGTTGCTACTCATGTGGAGGAACTTGTTGAGCGATGCGTAGATACATACGAGAGTGATGATTATTCCGAATGCAAATACGGCGGCACTTACGAGGGCAAACACCTCCATGTCTATGATTGACGCAAGAGCTGGCTCGAAAGCTTGTACGCGGTTCACTCCGAGGAATATCACGGCATCCGCTATCACGGCTGAGGTAAGTCCGAGCACCATGCCTTGCTTGAGGAATGGTCGGCGGATGAATCCCCAGCTTGCACCCACGAGCTTCATCGTGTTGATGATGAATCGGCGTGAGAAGATGGTGAGGCGCACCGTGTTGTTGATAAGAGCAAAAGAGATGTATGAGAAGAGTGCTGCAATGATGAGAAGGATGATGCTCACCTTCTGTATGTTCTCATTGAGCGACTTCACGAAATCCTTTGGGTAGGTCACGTCCACCACAGCCTGATTCTTCTTGATGTCGTAAGCTACGTGACGGAGGCTGTCCGGGTTGCCGTATTCGGCATTCACCTTTATCTCGAACGAAGCCGTGAATGGGTTGTAGCCAAGGAACTCAGTAGGGTCTGTTCCCATCTCCTTGCTGACCTCCTTCACCGCATCCTCACGTGACACGTAGTCGATGGACTTGACGTACTTGGCTTTCTCAAACTGCTTCTGCAACTTGGAGATTTGAGTGTCGTCAAGGTCGTCGCTTATAAGTACCATGACGGTGATGTTTTCACGAACATAGTTTGAAAGATTGCGTGCCGTAAGCATGAACAGCACGATAGTACCGAGCATTACGAGCACAAGGGTGGTACTGATTGTGGTAGTCACGAACTGTGTGCCTGCAAGGTGGTGTGATGATTTCTTACTCATATACTTCTTCGCCTTTGAGTGTTGCCGAACTTGATTCGGTGATTCTTACCTTTACGAAATCGCCGATATGATGATTACCCTTGTCGAACACAACGACCTTGTTCTGCTGTGTGCGTCCGAAGAGTTGTTCACGTGAACGCTTGCTGAATCCCTCTACCAGTACCTCAAAAGTCTTGCCTATGTCCTTGCGGTAGCTCTCTGCCGAAAGCTCGTTCTGGAGGGCAATCATCTCATTGAGACGCTCTATCTTCACCTCCTCTGGCACGTCGTCAGGCAAGTGCTTTGATGCGTATGTACCTGGTCGCTCTGAGTACTTGAACATGAAGGCAGAGTCATAGCCACACTCACGCATGAGTGAGAGTGACATCTGGTGGTCTTCCTCCGTCTCTGAGTGGTAGCCGACGAATATGTCAGTCGAGAGTCCGCAGTCAGGTATGATGCGCTTGATGGCAGCCACGCGACCGAGATACCACTCACGGGTATATTTTCTGTTCATGAGCTTCAGGATGCGGTCACTACCACTCTGCACAGGGAGGTGGATGTGGCGACAGATGTTAGGATGGCTGGCGATGACCTCAAGTGTCTCGTCGCTCATGTCCTTTGGGTGGCTTGTAGTGAAGCGGATGCGCATCTCAGGCGCACTCTCAGCCACAAGTGCAAGGAGCTGTGGGAATCCCACTTCCTCAAAGCGGTAGCTGTTCACGTTCTGACCGAGGAGCGTAACCTCCTTGTAGCCACGTTCCTTCAGGTCCTTCACCTCGTTGAGGATGCTCTGCACCTCACGGCTACGTTCACGTCCGCGAGTGTAAGGCACGATGCAGTAGTGGCAGAAGTTGTTGCAGCCACGCATGATGCTGACAAATCCTGACACCTGAGTACCACAGATACGCTCTGGTATCACATCCTTGTATGTCTCTGTAGTGGATAATTCAATGTTGATAGCCTTTTCTCCAATCTCTGCCGCTGCAAAGAGGTCTGGGAGCGTAAGGTATGAATCAGGGCCTGCCACGAGATTGACATGATGATTTTCAATCAAATCATCCTTCACGCGCTCAGCCATGCATCCCACAACGCCGATAATCATCTTGTGTCCCTTCTTCTGCATGGCGTGAAGAGCCTCAAGACGGTTAAAAATCTTCTGTTCAGCATTATCGCGAACAGAGCAAGTGTTGAGCAATACGGCATCTGCCTCGTCAATCGTCTGACAAGTTTCGTAGTCCGCCATTTTCATGACAGACGCAATGACCTCACTGTCTGCCACGTTCATCTGGCAGCCGTAAGTTTCAATAAAAAGTTTCTTCATTAATTAATGATATATCATAAAATCGCTACAAAAGTACAAAAAAAATCGATAACCTGTTATGATTATCAACTCGAAAACGAAAAAATGTGTAACTTTGTAGCGGTTTAACATTTTTTTTAATTGATAATCATTACTTACAAGCAGTAATTGGTTGCATAAAGTTGTGAATACACGACGAAAGCTTCATTCGTCCCTTTACTCCTTTTCACTTCCTTTTACTCCTTCTAACTCCAAAAAATACTCTCGTGCAATCATCATTACAGAGCATAATTAGTAAGCACCAGTTCTCTTTGCCAGCCGTGTGTCTGCTGTCAATAGCCATCTGGTTACTGTCGCCTACCAAGGATGTCGCAATGTGGGAAATCCCAGATTACGGCTTGTGGTACTTGCTACCTGCAAGCATACAGACAGGTATGCTGGGACGCATCATGGGACTCGTCTTCACGTCCGTCATCGTCTATGCCATGGTTGAGTTCAGTAACAGCCTCGTGCTTCTCCGCGTCAGTTCGCGAATGCTCAGCACCACGCTTGCCATACTGATGGCTATCTGTCTGTGCCTTCACAAGTTCCAGCCAGCACACATTGTCATGTTCGCAATGTTGCTCTCTTACTTGTTCCTCTTCTCCTCATACCAGAAACCGTCTCCAGCACTGAGCTTCACGACTCACCTTTTCTTATCGCTCGCATCGCTCGTATGCCCAAAGATGCTGTTGCTCGTAGTTCCCGTTTGGATATTCCAGATACAATTAAGTGCATTGAACTTCAGAAGCTTCATCGCCTCATTGATTGCCATTGCCACGCCATACTGGTTCTTCTTCGGATTTGCCGTTTTGACGGACAGGCTTGACGTGTTCGTCGAGTTCTTCAAGGACGCTTGCGACATCATCATGCCAAATGCCGACAACATAAAGGAGAATCAGGTTCTCGCCTGCGTATTTACAGCTTTCACATTCATCTTAGGAGCCATCCACTTCGTGTTTACGAGGTCACAGGACAAGTTGCGCCAGCGCACCATATACGACATAGTCATGATGCACGGAATCATCGTACTCATAGCATTTGTGTTCATGCCACATTGCTTCAACCTGTTGCTTGGCATGCTTATAGTTGACGCATCAATCATCGGAGGAAGGTTCTGGGTAGTAACTGACAACAAATTCACAAACAACCTGTTTGTATTCCAGATAATCCTTGCAGGTATCATCATTGCACTCTCAATCAATATGTAACTATGGAGTCACTCAACGAATTTTTCATCAACTACGGATACATAGGAATGTGTCTTGCAGCCTTCCTTGCTGGCACATTCGTTCCTTTCAACTCAGAGGTCGTAATGGCAGCCCTAGTTGCCACCACATCCATGGACCCATGGCTCACCATAATAAGCGGAACGATAGGCAATGTGGCAGGTACTATATTCAACTATTACATAGGACGAATATGGGACGTGCAACCCATCTCCAAGTGGATGAGGATAAAGGAGAAACGCCTCGTAAAAACCAAGAATTACGTGGAGAACAAAGGCTCGTGGATAGCCATGTTCACCTTCCTCCCAATCTTCGGTTCAGCCATAGCCATAGCCCTCGGCATCCTCAGAGCTAATGTGTGGGGCGTGACCCTATTCTCCTTCATCGGCAAATTTGCCCGTTACATACTCGTGGTTTTGTCTGTCAAGGCTATAGTGTAAACAGATGTTCGTTTTTCTTCACAAGAATTACAAAAGTATATCTAAGATTCAAGTAACAAATCCACCATTACTTTGAGCTTACTCTGGGATTTGTTTACCTTCCAACAACAAAAGAGGATATGTCTACAATGTGACATATCCTCTTTTGTTCTTCGTTATGTTAATACTGTTTTTAGACAACGATCATATATTCATTTTTTACGTCTCTAAATGCTCTTAAAAATCGCCCATCTCTGGGCGATTTTTTTGTGCGCGTAGAAAAAAAATTTTGTACGCGTACAAAAACAATTCTTTTCGGGATGCAGATAATTTTTCTTCGGGAAGAAATTTTGAAATTCTCCCAAAACTGCATTTTTTAGGGTGCAGAAAATACGATAAGTCACCAACTGAGACATTATACAAATAGAACAAAGACGTAGTGGTGTGTGTCTTTTTCTTATTGTGTTTCCCTTAGCTTCCCCTTAGGTGTGCCTTAGGTGTCTCTTAGTTTTGTAAGGGAATTGTAAGGGGAATGTAAGGTGAACCTAAGGCACACGTAACAGGAAGTTCGTCTTTTTCCTTGTGTTCTATCCCTTGCTTTTTCCTTACTATCCTGTACGGATTTGTACAGGATGGTAAGGGAAAAATTGGGGGAAAAGTAATGTGATGTGTAGCGTGGGGTACTATTACATATATGTGTCATTATGATATTTGCTTACGAACACTTACTTACATTGTGCTATTTGCCCAATCACAGAAAAATCACGAAGGACTCACGAAACATTAGCGAAGGATTGTCGGAGGGTCATGAAGTGACAAAATGTTAGGATGTGTTGTCTTTTGTAAAGTGTAAAAACACGCTACAAATAGGAAAAAAATAGTATTTTCAACGAAAAATGTTAATTGTGGCGAAAATATTATTGCTTTTGGATAATCATTTCGTATCTTTGTCCTTGCAAAACTGTATTATCAAAACAATCAGACAATCAGGTGTACTGATTTTATTTATATGAATAATAAGGGAATCATTCTGGCAGCATTACTGTTAGGTGCTTCTGGCGTTGTTTCTGCCCAGCAGGTTTATACTGGCTCTTCGGTGGAGACAATACAGGAATCCGCTATTAAGTTGGTGGCTGACGGTCACTATTATGCTGCAAAACTTTCACTTGAAAGATATCTATGTGAGGCGGGACACGACAGGAAGTTGGCAAAGGATGCCGAGGCTCTCCGTCTTGTCTGCGACTATGCGCTTCGTACCCCAGGTACGGCTGATGCCATAAGCGCATGGCTTGACCGCAACTCATCAAACGTGTATCACGACGTGTTACGTACACTTCGTGGCAACCTCCTCGTGATGGAAGGTCGCTACGAGGAAGTGAACGACCTCGAATATACTCCTTTCCTCTATCCTGTATCACTCTTGCAGGAGGAGTCAAAGCTCTATTGCGCCATCCTTGCCATCCATCGTAGTGACTATGGCAAGGCTCAGAGGCTTCTCAATGACTTGATGACCAATGACAAGTATTACGTGGATTGTGACTACTACCTTGCCTACATCAAGTATGTGAAGGGTGACTTCAAGGGTGCCTACTCTGGCTTCTCTGCCACTTCCACGTCGCCTAAGTACAAGAACACGGCTTCGCTCTATGCCGCCGACTGTTGCGTAAGGACTGGCAACAACAAGCAGGCTCTCGAATACGTGGGAAAGGTTCCTAACAATGGCGAGAATGCCGACCTCATCTACCGCATCAAGGGTGAGGCTAACTATGGTCTTGAGAACTATAGCGAGGCTGTGAAGATGTTTGAAAAGTCGCATGCCACAGACCGTACCTCACTTTACAAGCAAGGTATGTCATACCTCCGCCTCAAGCAGTATGACAAGGCTGCCAACTGCCTTACCAAGAGTGCTGGCACGAGCAAGGACGTGATGGCTCAGAGTGCATGGCTCAACGCTGGTAATGCCTACCTCAAGGTACAGAAGAAGCGTCAGGCTCAGATGGCTTTCCAACAGGCTGCAAGCAACACCTCGGACAAGACAATGAGCGAGGAGGCAGCTTACAACTATGCCCTCACGCTTCATGATGGTGCACCACTCGGCTTCGGAGAGTCGGTTACTGCCTTCGAGGGATTCCTCAATAAGTATCCTAACTCTAAGTACAACAGCGTAATCACAAAGCACCTCACTGAGGTATATTTCACTACAAAGAACTATTCCGCTGCACTTGCTTCGATTGAAAAGATTAAGAAGCCAAGCAAGGAGATTCTCAATGCCAAGCAGAGGGTGCTCTACAACCTCGGTATTCAGTCGTTCACATCCACTGACTACAAGGCTGCCAAGGGCTATATGGCCAAGTCAATCGTGATGGGCAATGTGGACGAGGAGTCATTCTGTGAGTCATACCTTATCAAGGGTGAGAGTGAGTACCGTCTCGGCGACTACAAGTCAGCACTCGTTGACCTCAAGCAGTTCACTAACATTGCTCCAAGCTCGGCTAAGAACTACGCATACGCAAGCTACAGCATAGGTTATTCATACTTCAAGCTTCAGGACTATTCAAATGCCCTGAATCATTTCCAGAAGTATGTGAACAACCCTCTCTATAATGGTAAGGAGGTGGACAAGCAGATTCTCTCTGATGCCCACAACCGTATCGGTGACTGCTACATGAGCCGCCGCAAGTACAACGAGGCAAACGCAAGCTACCAGAAGGCTCTCGACGTAAGTGAGGTGAATGGTGACTACTCACTCTTCCAGCAGGCTTACATCGCTGGTCTCAAGGGTAACTACAGTCGCAAGGTTGAGCTTCTCAACAATATGAGCGACACCTATGCTGGTTCGGTATATACAGCCGATGCCCTCTATGAGAAGGGACGCGCATACGTTCAGATAGGCGATAAGAAGGGTGCTTCACAGGCATTCAGCAAGATTGTGAACGACTACCCACAGAGTGCCAATGCACGTAAGGCTTGCAACGAGCTTGCCATGATTCAATATGAGTCAGGCGAGGTGAACTCAGCTGTCAAGTCTTATCTCCGTGTCATCGAGGAATACCCTAACACATCAGAGGCACAGACGGCTCTTGCCAACCTCAAGGATGTGTATGTAAGCCAGGGCAAGGTGAACGAGTACAAGGCTCTCTCAGCCAAGGCAGGCAAGCCTCTCTCACAGGAGGAGCTTGAGACTCTCCTTCGTGATGCTGCCATCAAGGCTGTCATGAACAATGACAACGTGGCTGCACAGAAGTATTACGGACAGCTCAAGGCACAGACCACATCGGAGACCATGCGTCTTGAGGCACAGATTGGCGAGGTACGTGCCGCATACGCAGCAAGGGACTATGCCGCAACCATCAACCTTGCTTCCGCCATCCTCGTTGATGGTAGCAAGGTGGCACCTGAGGTTCAGGCAGAGATTCGCATGGCTCGTGCAGACAGCTACCTCATGCAGAAGCAGAACAAGAAGGCTGTGGATGACCTCAACATCCTTGCCAAGGACACTCACATCATCTATGGTGCACAGGCTACGGTTCGTCTTGCTCAGTATGCCTACGACACTAAGCAGTATGAGTCGGCTGAGAACTGCCTCACCAACTTCATAGACTCTGGTACTCCTCACACATATTGGTTGGCTCGTGCCTTCATCCTCCTTTCAGACGTATGCGCTCGTCAGGGTAGGGATGTTGAGGCTCAGCAGTACCTTGTATCTCTCAAGAGCAACTACACAGAGAATGATGAAATCAATAAGATGATTGAGGATAGACTTAAATAAGGATATCAAATTTATCATGTCAAATTTATGCCTTCGGACAATGAATAAAAGATATATATTTTCACTCGTTGCATTGGCAAGTGTTCCTGCCTTTGCTCAGATGGACAATACCGTGGAGGTGGAGACAAGCGTCACTCCTGTGGTGAAGGATGCCAACAAGATTAACGTGCTTCCTCAGGTGGTAGAGTCGGAGACCGTTCACAACTCTGTAAGCTACTCCAATAAGTTGCTACAGACAAAGAAGTACATCTTCGCACCAGTGGACATGATGAGTCCTGAGACTGTGGGCGAGGGTCCTGACAAGGGATTCTTCTCACTCGGCGCAGGCTCTGCTGGCAACCTCGACATTCATGGTGCATACGGATTCAACGTATCAAAGAACGATGTTCTCGGAATACGTTTCTCCGTGGATGGCTTCTCTTGCAAGAATGCACGAAAGAACACAGGCCTCTACAAGTATGGTGACAAGAAGCCAAAGAGCCGCTTCTACACTACACGTGGAGCTGTGGATTACACTCACAAGTATGCTGGTGGACTCTCAGAGTTCTACATCCGCACAGGACTTGAGAGTCAGGCGTTCAACTATGTTGCCCCTGCATCAAAGGAGACGGACAAGCAGAACAACAGCCTTGGTGAGGTGGTAATCGGTACTACAGACTACAAGAGCAATGACTTTAGAATGTGTGGTGAGTTTGGCTATGAGTTCTTCAACCAGAAGTATCTCACCAACACGGAGAAGAAATACACAGAGGGACAGGCTCACATAAATGCTGACTTCGGTGTGTTCTTCAACGAGGAGAGCAGCCTTAACCTCGACTTCGGTATCAACAGCGCATCATACGGTATGGAACGCTATGGCTCATACACTCATGCGCACGTACTCCCATACTATCGCTTTGACGACTACGACTTCTCCGTCAAGGTCGGTATCTACCTTGGTGCTGGCGGTGTTGCACCAGACCTACGCTTTGAGTATCACGCAAGCGAATACACAGACTTGTACGCTCAGTTGGCAGGTTACGAGACAGAGAATGACTTCCGTGCCTTCAACGCACTCAATCCTTACGCCATGCTCCCAGCCATTCCTGCCACTAACGGAAACGTGAAGACAGAGGATGTAAAGATTAAGCCTGAGTTCCACAAGCTCGACTTCAAGGCTGGTGTCCGATTCCGTAGCGACGCAGGCTTTGCAGGAGACTTCAACCTCGGATATGACAAGTCAAAGAACCGCTCTGAGCTTACAGCCATGAGCGTAGCCACGAACAACATAGTGAACCAGACGTTCATCACATTCGTGGATGGCGGTCGCTTCTATGCTAACATGGACATCGTATATAACTATGACGAGTACATCAAGTTCGACTTCAAGAACCAGTTTAACTCATGGTCACTCAGCAAGGATGACAAGTACGGCATTGCCTTGGCACGTCCGATGATGGATTTGGACTGGAACATGGACGTCAAGATATGCGACGGATTCTTTGTTGGTGGCGACCTCAAGATTCAAAGCTTCAAGAAGACTGAGGTAGAAGACAGCAAGAAGCAGACATTCAAGGCATATAAGCGTCCAACGACGGTTGACATGGGTGTTACGGCACACTATGTGTTCCCAAAATACCCGCTTAGTATTTATGCAAACATCGACAACCTGTTCAACTCAAACTTCGACCGATTCTATGGTTACAGGGCTGTCGGACCTAACTTCATAATAGGTGCTGCAATTACATTTTAGTGTTGAAAATCAAACTTTTTACAAAAACATTTTGTTGTAATACTAAAAAACACTATCTTTGCAGCGTTTAGGATAAGGGGTTCCGACATCATCATGTTGTCGGAATTCTTTTTTCTTTTCTAATAAAGAATATTAATAATTTACATATTAAAAGGAAATAACTATGGCGTATATGTCACAGGAGGGCTACGACAAGCTCAAAGCCCAGATTAAGGAACTCGAAGAAGTAGAGCGTCCAGAGGTAATCCGTCAGATTGCCGAGGCTCGTGAGAAGGGTGACCTCTCAGAGAATGCTGAGTATGATGCAGCAAAGGAAGCACAGGGCAAGTTGGAAACACGCATTGCAGAACTCAAGGCTACACTTGCTGATGCCAAGATTCTTGACAAGTCAAAGCTTGCTAACACTGATGCTGTCCAGATTCTTTCTAAGGTTGAACTTAAGAACCTTGCTAACGGCTCAAAGCTCATCTACACTATCGTAAGTGAGGGTGAGGCTAACCTCCGTGAGAACAAGATATCTATCAAGACTCCTATTGCCCAGGGTCTCCTTGGCAAGAAGGTGGGAGATGTTGCAGAGATTCAGATTCCACGAGGAACAATCAAGCTTGAGATTACAAGTATTACGATGGAATAAAATACAGACCCTCCCCAGTCCTCACTGTATGGATGGCTGGGGTGGATCTCTTATTATTTTGCACTATGAGTATATTCACAAAGATTGCTGAAGGTGAGATTCCTTCATACAAGTGTGCAGAGAACGATGAGTTCTACGCTTTCCTCGACATCAATCCACTTGTCAAGGGTCATACACTTGTTATTCCACGTCGTGAGGTAGATTACATCTTCGACATGGAGGATGATGAGTTGGCACGTTTCCAGGTCTTTGCTAAGAAGGTGGCTGTGGCTATCAAGAAAGCATTCCCATGTATCAAGGTAGGTCAGGCTGTTCTCGGACTTGAAGTACCTCACGCACACATTCACCTCGTGCCTATGCAGAGCGAAAAGGATATGATTTTCTCTAACGAGAAGCTTTCACTTCCTGCCGACGAGATGAAGAGCATCGCTGAGGCTATCTACTCTGAGTTTAAGAAGCTGTAATTGCTTTTTGAAAGGAAGAATGCAGTACCAAGACAAAGATTTCGGAACTATACATATAACCGTCAACCCGAGGGCGCGTAGAATCATAATGCGACCTGTGGTTGGCGGTTTGCGTGTAACTGTTCCTCCTTACAGAAGCCTTACGCTGGGAGAGGTGAAGGAGGTCATAGACAACCATCGTAGTGCCCTACTGCGCAACTGGCATAAGGTGAACGAACGCCCCGTAACGTCAGACGAGGAGCTAAAGTACCTGCGTAAGGCAGCAAAGCAGTATCTCCCTATAAGACTGGCAGAGTTGGCTCAACAGTTCAACTTCCACTACACAGGGCTGAAGATACAGTCCTCACGTACGCGTTGGGGCTCATGCTCTGGTACTAACAGCATCAACCTTTCATTATTCCTCATGAGAGTGCCAGAACACCTCATAGACTATGTCATCCTTCATGAACTATGCCACACCGTTCACCACGACCATTCCGACAGGTTCTGGGCATTGATGGACGAGGTAACAGGTGGAAAGGCAAAGGAGTTGCGAAAACAACTTGCAAATTATACTACGGCTTAAAAAAAGGCCTACCATAAAAACTCATAATCGTAAAAACGTACAACATACTATGTTTACAAAAGAAGAATGTGAAATGCTAAATAATCGTTTGAAGGGGACGATGTGTGGAGCACTCGGTATTAAGTTCCTTCCTTCCGATGACGATGTGGCTCTTGCCGAAATGCCTATATGCGAGGCAACATGCCAGTACTTTGGCATACTTCACGGTGGAGCATCCCTTGCCCTTGCCGAGACTGTGGCAGGTGCAGGTTCCCTTCATCTCATCGACTATGACGAGACGAAGCGTGTGTGTGGCACTCAGGTGTCAGGCAATCATATTGCGATGTCTAATACCACTGGTAAGGTCTATGGCAAAGGCACTATTTTGCATTGCGGCCGTTCAAGCCATATATGGAACATTGATATCGTTGGCGAAGATGGCACCCTCATCTCTACCGAGAGAGTGGAGAATAGGATATTAGGATAGGCGGGGAAACGGATATTCGGTTTTACGGTTGGGCGGTTTTATGGCTGGACGGTTATTTGTTCATGCGATTATTCGCCATAAGGTAAAACGAATTTTTGGCTCTATCTTTGGCTATGTAGCCAAACTTTTTTAAGGTAAAGATTGAAAAATTAAGTTTACATTGTCCGCTTAATACATCATAATTCAGTCCAATACGACACAAAAAGAGTACAAAAGCAAAACAAAGGAAAGGAAATTTTAGATAATTAAAGATTTTTTATTTATGTTTGCAGCCTAAACCTAAAGATAACCGAGCCATACTTAGCTCGCAAAAGACTCACACCAAAAAGAAATTAAGAACTTACAAATAAACTCAAATATATGAAATATTTGTCCACATTGCTATTATCTTTATTCTTTGCAGGCTCAGCCCATGCACAGGTTGATGACTGGCGCTCGTCGTTCTACAGCGTGACGGAACACATGCGCCAGACGTCCACATTGGAGGACTTGAGTGGCGACTCCGTCATTCTCCTTCCGATGCCACGTATGGCTTATGTGAACATCAAGGGTACGATGAGCCTTCCTACAAGTAAGACCACAAAGCGAAACGCTTGGATTGAGCTGTTCGACGGCAAGGGTCACTACTTCAAGAAGCGCATCGTCATCACAGCCCAGGGTAACTATACCCTCCGATTGGAAAAGAAGAGCTACAACTTCGACCTCAGCGACAAAAACTGGGACCTCACGTCTCAGCCACAAATTTCGTTTGGAAACTGGGTTGACCAGGACGGATTCCTTCTCAAAGGATTCTACACAGATGCCATACGAGGCATAAGCGAGGTGGGCTACAAGCTCTTTGACGAGGTAGTGGAAGACCGCAAGCCTTTCTGGGAGAGAGTTGACTACAAGAAGGAGAGCGATGCTCGTTGCTATCCAGACGGTTTCCCTTGTGCCGTATATTTCAATAGCGAGTTCCTTGGTATATACTCATGGCAGCTCAAGAAGAGCCGCAAAAACATGAACATGAAGAAGCACACGGCTGAGCACGTCCACCTTGACGGCGACCTCCGCAATGACTTCTTCTTCAACGGAAAGATTGAATGGGACCACTTTGATGTGCGTAACCCAAAGAACATATACACAAAGTCTAACGTGGAGTATGACGGTAACTCGCCTACAGAACTTATGGGCGATGACAGCCCTTACCTCTCAACCACTGAGAGCGCAGACCACATGAAGGACCTTGTGCGCACCATCAAGGTGAAGAACTATATCATCGACTTTAGTCAGCACACCACATACTTCGCCGAGCTTGAGGAGAAGGGTGTAACACCTGAGGAATTCAGGGCTGAGTTTGAGAAGCGATACGAGATACAGAGTCTCATTGACTACTATGTGTTCCATCGCATGATAATGAACCTTGACGGTATGAACAAGAACTGGCAATGGTTCACATACACAGGTACAAAGTGGATGGTGGCACCTTACGACCTCGACATGACATTTGGAGTCACACTCTATGGCTTCCCTATACCTGTGGAGCGTACCAAGTCATTCATCACACAGGGTCCTTATCCTTACTTTGACAAGTATTACTCAGAGGACGAGCGTGACCGCTACATCGAGCTTAGACAGAAAGGTGTGTTCAACGTTGACAACATCAACGCACTCCTTCAGGACTGGTGCGACCGCATAGGCGAGGAATACTACGCCATGGAGAAGGAACGCTGGCCAGAGAGTCCATGCTACAATGACCTTGAGATAAGCCCTAACTGGGAACTTTACGAGGATTGGGAGAACTTCGACACATACAAGGACTACAATCAGTATAGGACATACACAAAAGGCGAAATTTGCCTTTTCCAGTCGCGTCTGTGGCGCGCTACGGGCGAGACAGTAGGTGTGGAGCCTCCAATACGTAACGCGGGTAAGGACGACCTTAATCGCATCAAAACATGGGTAGCTCAGCGTATGGACTATATGGATGCCTTCTACGGCTACGACCCAGTTGCCATAGAGGAGATGACAGACGATGCTTCTACAACTACTTCAGCGAAGGTTACAAACATATACAACATCACTGGTTCTGCCGTACAGTCATCACAGACTGGTGTGAACATATATCGCTACAGCGACGGCAGTGTTCGCAAGGTGATGAGGCTGAAAAGGAATTAAGAACTAAGCTAAACTGTTTCACTGACTACAGGGAAGTAATGAGGAATATAGGGTATCATCATTGTATTTTGTAATGAAGAATGAGGAATGTTTTGCCCATTTATCTTGGTGCTTTCTGCTAAATATGCTACTTTTGCAGTAGCTTTTAATTATTACAGATATGAAAAAGATTATACCTTTCATTGTAGCACAGATAACTATGCTCCTTGCCCTCTCATCATGCAACGGATGCTCAGGCAACGGCTCACCAGCCGATTCACTCAACATCATCACTCTCGATTCCCTTCCTCGCATTGTGGAGCTTGAAGGCATCATCGGTGATGGCACGAGCATGAACGAGCTTGAGATTATCTCTGCCAATGGCGACACAACTATCGTGAGCGTACCAAATGAGATGGTCAAGGGCGATGTGAAGGCAGGCGACCTTGTCAATGTCATTTACTTCGTCAACCGTGACGAGAACCTTGCATCAACTGCAATCAACATCACTGCCCTCTGCCACCTGTGGACAACCACCAAGAACGGCACAAAGCAGAGTATTGAGCTTGATGGCAAAGGCGTGGCTATATCTTACAACACAGCCATTGAATATGACCATTGGCAACTAAAGGATGGCTTCCTCGTACTCCAAGCTTCCAAGCCACTCGGTTCAGAGAAGCCACAGCAAGCTGATACATTCGAGATTATGAGTCTCACCAGCACCCAGCTCGTTCTTATGAAGAATCACGTGGAAACAGTGTTTGAACTCGAAAACTAAGAATTAATTTTGAATTAGTAATGAGTAATTAGTAATAGCTATCCAGACTATGACGGACTCATACGATATTACTCATTTCTAATTGGTAATTACTCACTATAAAAAGCCATTTGGGACAATCGTTCCGAATGGCTTTTTTGAATAATCATTAGTCAATGAATAGCGTTTGGTAACAAGCAAAAAATAACTTGGTATATTTATTTAGCATAAATTAATGGCAGTTCGTGCAAAAACAAAAGTCTTTTTTTGTACCAAGTTATTTTTAAGTCATTACTTAAACAATATTTGAGCTATGTTTAAGCTTTATGCTTGTACAAAATATCCGAGAACAATATTTCTTCATACAAATAGCAAAGATTACAAAATGGTTTATACACGAAAAAAAGGAGGATGAGCCAAACGGACACATCCTCCTTGTGATGATATATTGAATGATAATATTACTCAATAGTCATTTCGTTAATAAGATTCTTTCCCTTAAAGTAATCCTCGATTACTGAGAGAATCCAACGAACATCTACGCCAATGCAACGCTGAAGGTTACGGTCAAACTTGATGTCGCCTGACATTGCTTCCCAGTTGCCATCGAATGCAAGACCTACAAGACGACCCTTACCATCGTACATACCTGAGCCTGAGTTACCACCAGTGATGTCATTTGTAGTGAGGTAACAGAGTGGAAGCTTGCCCGTGATAGGGTCAATGTACTTGGCAGAGAACTTACCTTTCTTCATCCACTTATAAACAGGGTCGATAAGCTCGTAGTCATAGTTCTCAGGCTCGTTGTCATGCTTGTTGAGGAATGACTGAGGAGTAGTGACAAGATTGCGTGCCTCCTCCTTGAGACCTGTTGTACCTGCGGCGAAGTTGATAGGCTCAAATACGCCGTAGCTCATACGAAGGGTGAAGTTTGCATCTGGATAGTAATCCTTTGAATGGTTCATCTCACGGAGAGCATCGCCAAGAAGACGCTCGTACTCATAAGAGCTACCATCAATATGGAGGTCGCCAAGAAGCTGCACAATTGACATGGTAAAGTCAACCATTGGGTCCTTTGCCACCTCAGAGAACTGTGAATAGCCTGTCAATGACTCTGGACGTGAGAACACAGACTTTTCATAGAGAGCATCAACGTAGGCATTAACATTGCCGTTATATGCAGAGTCAATCATGTGTACAATATCCTTTGGCTTGAAACGCTCCTCTGGCACCTTGTCAAGATAGTTCTTGAGGAGAGCTGCAAACACCTTCTTGTCAGTATCTACATCAAGGTCCTTGTAAACCTGTGCGGCACGCTCGCCAAATGGTTTGTCACCAGCATACGTACCGAACATATTACGATAAAGGATGAAGTTGAGGATGTCAGAACCACTGATGAATGACTCCATGAAGAGATTGCGAGTGTACATCACGTTATAGTTACGCTCATAGATAACCTTGAGTGAATCGAGGATACCAACGTACTGGCGACGTGCAACGGTGTCTTCCATTACCCACTTCTGGATTTGAGCCTCAAGAGCACGCTTCTCGTCAAGCACCTTGAGATTGTCGAGTGCAGTGTTCTGACCGAGTGAGAACTTCCAATAGTTTGAACTGCTTGCCTGCTTTGAAGCATACATGATGCGAAGGGCATCGCTTGAACGCATAGCAGCATTGATGATGTCGAGCTTCACGCCACGCACCTGATAACGCACGTCATTAGTGCAGCGCATAGTGTTCCATATACCGTAGCTACTGAGATAACGGTCAGTAGAACCTGGGTAGCCCATTGTCATTACGTAGTCACCTTCCTTGAATCCCTGAGTTGACACCTTAGCGTAAGTAAGAGGCTTGAAAGGAACGTTATCCTTTGAGTACTGAGCAGGACGGTTGTCCTTGCCAGCATAGATACGGAATACGGAGAAGTCACATGTCTGACGTGGCCACATCCAGTTGTCTGTATCACCACCGTACTTACCAAGGCACTGTGGAGGCGCGCATACGAGGCGAACGTCATCGTAACGCTGATATACACTGAGGAAGTACTTAGAGCCCTTGTAGAATGGCTGTACGGAGCCTAAAAGACCTTCATTGTTGCAGTTTACTATCTCCTCGATAGACGTGGCAAGTGAATCAATCTTACGGTCGCGTGCATCACCAGTAACGCCAGCAGGAATCCGACCAAGAATCTTGTCAGTAACATCTATTGTCTTGATGTGGAAAAGAACATAGAGACCCTCATTTGGCAATTCCTCTTTGTAGCTCTTAGCAATGAAACCATTCTTGAGGTAGTCATGCTTAACAGATGAATTAGCTTGGATAGAACCGAATCCACAGTGATGGTTGGTAAACACTAAGCCGTTAGGTGAAACGACTGCACCGGAGCAGAAGCCGCCAAACTGAACAACGACGTTACTAAGTGATGGAGCATCCGCAGAGTATAGTTGCTCGGCAGTAAGTTCAAGTCCGAGACTGTGAAGCACAGAATCAGTACTCTCTGAGATATTGCCAACAACCCACATTCCTTCGTCTGCCTTAGCTGGGGTCGTAAGGAATAATGAACAAGTTGCTATTATTAAACTTGCAAAGTTCTTTTTCATATTGGTTATTAAGTTTTTGAGTTTGTATTTTTTGAGTATAGATGTTCTAGTGTCTCTAGTCATTCTAGAGTTTCTAGAATCTTTATGAGCAATGTAACTAAGCTTCCTCCCTCGATAGAGCTGGGATTAGGCTCTTACTTAAAGTATTTCCCTATTACAGGTAAGCTTGCAAGTGGCAGGTCATGATAGATGACATGAGCCACAAATAAGAGGATTACGACTGTGTTGATGGCAAGTCGCAAAGGAACTGAAGCCACATAGTCTGGCAATACATGCATGATGGCAAAGAACACAACCGTTATCAGTATATATGTACCGATACATTTCAAGTCATAATCTATAGGATTCTTAAACCTACCCACGATATAACAGAGTGTCATAGCCGTTGCATAAGCCGAGAATCCAGCCCATGCACACGCCATATAGCCGTATTTAGGTATGAATACGATATTCACAGAAGCAAGCACCAAACAACCAGCCAGAGAGAAAATCGTACCCCAGTATGTTTTGTCTATGAGTTTATACCAGAAAGAAAGGTTGAAGTATATTCCCATCATTATTTCAGCAGCCATGACGATAGGCACTACCCTAAGTCCCTCATGATAATCCTCAGCAATGACGAATTTCAAAATGTCCATATAGCCAATTACACATAGGAAAGCAAACAAAGTAAAGATTATGAAGTATTTCATTGCCACTCCGTAGTATTCCTTACTATCAGCATCCTTACTTTTAGCAAAAACTATTGGCTCATAGGCAAATCTAAAAGCCTGAGTTATCATAGCCATAATCATGGCAATCTTAACGCAAGCACCATATATTCCGAGTTGGGAGTTTGCTGTTTCAACTGAATTCTCTCCAGTAAGGGTATAAGCCCATGGAAATATAATCTTATCTAATGCCTGGTTAAGAATGGCTGTTACACTAAGTATGAAAATAGGCCAAGAATAGTGGAACATACGGAAGAGAAGCTTGATGTCAACCTTCCACTTAATAGAGAAAATCTCTGGAATAAAGAAGAGTGTCAGTATGGCAGCACAAGCCAAGTTGATTGCAAAGACGTAATAAACTTCTGTCTTTTCAAGTAATATGAAGTAAATCACATTAAGTGAAACGTTCATTGCTACGAACAAGAGCTTGATAAAAGCAAACTTGAGAGGACGCTTTTTGAAACGAAGATAGCAGAACGGTATCGCTTGAATTGAGTCTATGGCAACACATGTGCCCATGATAAGCAAATATTCGTGATGGTCTGGATATTTAGTGTAAACACCTATTGGGTCAATAAATATAAATACGAGTGCAAGGAATAATATTGATAAAGTACTTACCATTGCAATCGTTGTAGAGAAAACGGTATCTGGAGATTCCTTTTTATCATTTGCATAGCGGAAGAACGTTGTTTCCATTCCAAAGGTAAGCAATGGAAGAATCAACGCTGTGTATGAATATATGTTTGTAATAACGCCATATCCACCATTTTCAGCTGGGAAAACGTTAGTATATAGTGGTACAAGCAGGTAGTTAAGAAACCTACCTACAATGGAAGACATACCGTAGATGGCGGTGTCCTTTACAAGAGACTTTAAATTTGCCATAAATATATCGCCCTAAAAGTCCTCTACAAAGGGAGATGACTATAGTAAAGAGCTAATTATGAATTGTGAATTATTAAGTATAAATTTCCTCCACTCTCTATAAAGAGAACATGGGTTGGTCTCTAATTAAAATAACGGATTAGCATTACCAATCCGTTATTTGTCATATAGCGTTTTGTCTTATTACTCAAGATATGTGTATCCGTAGAGTCCACTACGGTAAGTATCAAGGAATTCCTTACCCTCATCAAGGGTAATCTTACCTTCCTTAATAGCCTGCTTTGTCCATATCTCAAGACTACGAACCATCTTCTTTGGCTCATACTGTACGAATGAGAGTACGTCAGCCACCGTCTCACCATCAATGATGTTGTTTATGTGATAGCCATCCTTGTCTGTAGTGATATGAACGGCATTAGTGTCACCGAAGAGGTTGTGCATGTCACCAAGAATCTCCTGATAAGCTCCAACGAGGAACACACCAATGTAGTAGCTACCCTTCTTCTTGTCCAATGAATGAACAGGAATGAAATGACTTACTCCACTTTCTATTGAGAAGTTTGCAATCTTACCGTCAGAGTCGCAAGTGATATCCTGAAGCGTAGCATTGCGGTCAGGACGTTCGTCAAGACGCTGGATAGGCATGATTGGGAATATTTGGTCAATAGCCCATGAGTCTGGAAGAGAATGGAAGAGTGAGAAGTTACAGAAATACTTGTCGGCAAGAAGCTTGTCAAGTGAGTGGAACTCCTCTGGGATATGCTTCAAAGAGTGAGCAAGACTGTTTATCTCGCGCGCAACAGCCCAGTACATACGCTCAATCTCTGCACGTGTGCGAAGGTCAAGCATACCGTGGGCAAAGAGGTCGAGTGCCTCCTCACGAATCTGCTGTGCATCGTGCCAGTTCTCAAGCATATTGCGCACGTTAAGGTTGCACCATATATCGTATAAGTCCTTTGCAAGCTCGTGGTCATTCTCGCTTACCTCAAACTCCTCTGGCATGGCTGGCACGACGGCTGTCTCCAGCACCTCCATGATGAGGACAGAGTGATGGGCAGCAAGCGAACGTCCGCCTTCCGTGATAATGTTTGGTTGAGGCACATTGTTGTTGTTTGCAGCCTCAACGAATGTATATACACAGTTGTTCACATACTCCTGAATAGAGTAGTTTACAGAACTCTCTGAGTTGCTTGAACGACTACCATCATAGTCAACGCCAAGACCACCACCACAGTCAACGAACTCTACGTTATAGCCAAGTTTGTGCAACTGGATGTAGAACATACTTGCCTCGCGGAGTGCGTTCTGGATACGGCGAATCTTGGTAATCTGAGAACCAATGTGGAAGTGGATAAGCTTGAGGCAATCCTTCATGCCGTTCTCATCAATGTAACTGAGGGCTGTGAGAAGCTCACCTGATGTGAGGCCGAACTTGCTGGCATCACCACCACTCTCTTCCCACTTACCGCTACCACTTGCTGCCAACTTGATACGAATACCCATGTTAGGACGTACGTTAAGACGCTTGGCAACACGTGTGATAATCTCAAGCTCATTGAATTTCTCTACGACAATATAGATTCTCTTACCCATCTTCTGGGCAAGAAGTGCAAGCTCAATGTAGCTCTCATCCTTGTAACCATTACAGATGATGAGAGAATCGCTGTTCATATTGACGGCAAGCACAGCATGAAGCTCTGGCTTAGAACCAGCCTCAAGACCGAGGTTGAACTTCTTTCCATGCTTGATAACCTCCTCTACGACAGGATTAATCTGATTTACCTTGATAGGATATATAATGAAGTTCTCTGCAGTATATCCATATTCCTTACTTGCCTTGTCAAAGCAGATAGCCGTTTTCTCGATACGGTTGTCTATGATGTCTGGGAAACGGACAAGTACAGGTGCAGAAACATCCCTGAGGGCAAGGTCGTCCATCACTTCCTTGAGGTCAACCTCAACTCCATCCTTGCGAGGTGTGACTGCTACATTGCCCTTCTCATTAATACGAAAATAGTTAACGCCCCAACCATTTATACCATAAAGCTCGTTGGAGTCCTCAATACGCCATTTCCTCATTTAGCCTATTTATTCTTTTTTGAGTTTCTAAGTTTTTGAGTTCTTAAGTTTTTATGTTATTGCGGAGATTTCTTCCGTGAAAATTCACAACCACATACCTCCACAAAATTAAAAACTTAAAATTCAACTAAGTTCATTATCTGATGAACATAGTTCTGTATTTCTTCTTTTGTATGAATAACCTCAATGTCAAGGCAATGCTTTGCCTTCTCATAGAACGGAGAGCGATGCTCCAGACTTTCCTCTATGTACTGGATAAGCTCGTCTGGCGACTTGCCCTGTATAAGTGGACGCTGACTCTTACCCATAAGGAGATGCTCCTTTAGGACGTATGGTTTGGCTCTTAGATAGACAACCTCTCCATGAGCATTCATAAAGTCAATGTTGTCAAAGAAACAAGGAGTACCTCCACCGCAAGAGATGACTACGTTCTCAAACTCCCCTACCTCATTAAGCATCTTGCGTTCAATGTCACGGAAGGCAGATTCTCCCTGTTCAGCAAATATGTCTGGTATCTTCTTGTGAAACCTGTCTTCTATGTACCAGTCGAGGTCAAAGAAGTCTATACCCATCTCATGTGCCAAAGCCTTACCAATAGTGGTCTTGCCTGCACCCATGTACCCTATGAGAAAAATCCTTTTCAATTTACAACAGAAATGTAAAATCTCAAATCTCCAATTTATGCGTCCCGAACGCTTGTCCCGAAGGCATAAACCAAAGATTTGAAATTATAGATAATTACACTATGCCTTCTTGGCTCTCTTGTATGTCTTCTTAGGTGCTGCCTCACCCTGACTGTTGACAATCTCCATACACTGCTCGTATGTGAGAGTCTTAGGGTCAGTAACAGTCTTTGGCAACTTGTAGTTAGCACCCTTATACTTGATGTATGGACCATAGCGGCCTGCAAGAACCTCAAGCTCTGGGTCCTCGGCAAACTGTACGAGGTGGCTGTTCTGCTCCTCCTTACGCTTAGCCTCAATAAGAGCTATGGCATCAGAGAGTTCAAGAGACAATGGATCCATATCCTTAGGAATGCTCACATACTTCTTGGCATGCTGGATGTATGGTCCAAAACGTCCTGCACCAATGACGATGTTCTCACCCTCATACTCACCAAGAGTGCGAGGAAGTTTGAAGAGTTCAAGTGCCTCCTCAAGTGTGAGTGTCTGAATGCTCTGTTCCTTCTTGAGCTGAGCAAACTTAGGCTTCTCCTCATCTGTGGCAGAACCAATCTGTACTACAGGACCGAAACGTCCAATCTTGACGCTTACAGGCTTGCCTGTCTTAGGGTCAGTACCAAGAACACGTTCTCCTACCTTGTGCTCTGACTTGTCGCTCATGGTTGCATCCACAAGCTTCTCAAAGTCACCGTAGAAAGAACTCATCATGTTCTTCCACTCAAACTTACCCTCTGCTATTTCATCGAACTCCTTCTCTACCTTTGCAGTAAAGTGGTAGTCGATAATAGATGGGAAGAACTTAACGAGGAAGTCATTAACGACCACGCCTATGTCTGTAGGAATAAGTTTTCCCTTCTCATTACCCATCACCTCCTTCTTGGTAGATGATGTTATCTTTGAGCCCTTAAGTTTAAGGATTGAATATTCACATTCCGTACCCTTCTTATCCCCCTTCTCAACATACTCACGCTGCTGGATAGTAGAGATAGTTGGAGCGTATGTAGATGGACGGCCGATACCAAGTTCCTCAAGCTTCTTAACGAGGCTTGCCTCAGTATAGCGAAGAGGATGCTGAGTAAACTTCTCTGTTGCCACAACCTCCTTCATGCCGAGTACCTCACCAACCTTTACTGGTGGAAGTATTCCGTCGTTTTCATCCTGTGAAGCGTCATCGTCAACTGATTCACGGTAAACACGCAAGAATCCGTCGAATGTGATAACCTCACCTGATGCCACGAACTTCAAGTCACCTATGCCCTCTGCACCGATTGTGATGATTGTCTTCTCAGCCTCTGCATCTGGCATCTGACAAGCAATGGTACGCTTCCAGATAAGGTCATAGAGACGCTTCTCCTGTGACTTTCCATCAATCTCGTGTGTACTGATGTAAGTAGGACGAATAGCCTCGTGAGCTTCCTGTGCACCCTTGGCACTTGTATGATACTGGCGTGGCTTAGAATACTTCTCTCCGTGAATCTTCAGGATTTCATCCTTTGTAGTGTTAATACAAAGTGAAGAGAGGTTCACGGAGTCGGTACGCATATATGTGATAAGTCCGGATTCGTAAAGATGCTGAGCCACCATCATTGTCTGTGACACGGCAAAGCCGAGCTTGCGTGCTGCCTCCTGCTGGAGAGTAGAAGTAGTGAATGGTGGAGCTGGTGAACGCTTTACAGGCTTTGTCTGAATATCTGTGATTGAGAATTCCTTACCCTTGCAAGACTCAAGGAAAGCCTCTGCCTCCTCCTTTGTCTTGAAACGAGAGTCAAGGTCAGCCTTGAGGTCAACGTTTTTGCCATCAGCATCTGCTACCTGGAACACAGCTGTAATCTTGAAGGAATTTTCGCTCTTGAAGTTCTCTATCTCCTTCTCTCGTTCTACGATAAGGCGAACTGCAACACTCTGTACACGACCTGCACTAAGGCTTGGCTTCAACTTTTTCCACAAAACAGGAGAAAGCTTGAAACCTACGATACGGTCAAGCACACGACGAGCCTGTTGAGCATTTACCAGATTGATGTCTATAGTACGTGGATGCTCAATAGCTTCAAGGATAGCTGTCTTTGTAATTTCGTGAAACACGATACGCTTTGCAACCTTAGGGTCAAGACCCAAGACCTGACTCAGATGCCATGATATAGCTTCTCCCTCGCGGTCCTCATCGGATGCCAACCATACTGTTTCTGCTTGTGCTGCCTGTGCTTTAAGGTTCTTAACGACCTCAACCTTATCCGCAGGAATTTCATATTTAGGAGAGAAGTCGTCAAGATCGACGCTCATCTCTTTCTTTTTCAAGTCGCGGATGTGACCGTAACTGGACATAACCTTAAAGTCACTTCCAAGAAACTTCTCCAGCGTTTTAGCCTTTGCTGGAGACTCAACAATCACCAAATTCTTTTGCATACTATAGTTGTCAATCTATTTTTGGCGGCAAAGGTAATGATTTTTAATGAAGAAAATAGAAATAAACAGAATAATTTTGTTTGTTCACATTATTAAATAGTGTGAAAATCATTATTTCAAGACTTCCTCAACCTGAGTTGCGATAGCTCTCATGCCCTTGATGGATGGATGTCCTGACTGTTTCTCTATATCGTGAAGCTGTACGTTTGTAACTCCGTAGTGTTCACACACCTTTGCCTCTGTCTCTGTCACTTCCTTTGACAATTCACTATTACAGATGTTTATTATGCGAGCCTTAGGATAGTTCTGCTTGATGTAGCTTATCATATAGCAGAAAGCAGGACGGAATGAATACAACTGAGTACGTGTCCAGCTGTTGTATTCGTAGTAACCTATAGGCGACTTAGCCCAAGAGTCATTAGTGCCTGCAAGGATAAGTATGATATCCGGATTGCCAAGGTTACTCATACGAGTGATGAAGGCACGGTCAGAGTAGTCTTCTCTTCCATATCCAGTGTAGCATACTGTTGAACCTGAGAAGGAATTATTCTTCTCAAGCTTATATCCCATCTCCTTTATCACAAGGCTCCACCATGTCTGTTCAACGCTCTCAACGTCATTCTTCTGCTCATTTTTCTTGTCGTTACCGTTGTACCAACAGTAGTTCCAATGGGGACTTACAGCTCCACCAAATGTAGAGTATGAATCACCAAGTATTGACACTTTCTTCTGAGCATCAGCAGTCATAATGCCAGCCATAATGATTGCGGCTGCGATAATAAATCTTTTCATAGTAATGTGAGTTTTTAAGTTTGTTAGTTTTTTAAGTTTTTATGTTAATGAAGTGCAAAGAGTACATCGTACTAAGATGAGTCTTAGTTTTCTTACAAGTCAAACATATTCTTCATTCCGGAACTGTCCTTTGGGTTTACCCAAGGTGAACGACCAAGATGATGGTAAGCCATCTCTGTCACCTCTCGTCCACGTGGAGTACGCTTGATGAATCCCTCCTTTATGAGGAACGGTTCATACACTTCCTCTACTGTTCCTGGGTCTTCACCTATGGCTGTTGCAATAGTTGTTATACCAACAGGACCACCCTTGAACTTGTCGATGATAGTAAGCAGGAGCTTGTTGTCTATCTCGTCAAGTCCGTACTTGTCAATATTGAGTGCCTCAAGTGCCACATGAGCAATCTCAAGGTCTATTGTTCCATTGCCTCGTACCTGTGCAAAGTCACGTACACGACGAAGAAGTGCATTCGCAATACGTGGAGTACCACGTGAGCGACTTGCTATCTCTCCGGCAGCATCATAGTCGCAAGGCACGCCAAGAAGGTTTGCCGAGCGAAGTATAATCTTAGTGAGCGTCTCTGCATCGTAATACTCAAGATGAAGATTGATACCGAAACGAGCACGGAGAGGTGCCGTAAGGAGACCGCTACGTGTAGTGGCACCTATGAGCGTGAAAGGACTAAGGTCAATCTGAATACTACGTGCCGAAGGACCCTTATCAATCATAATGTCGATACGGTAGTCCTCCATGGCAGAGTACAGATACTCCTCCACCACAGGCGAAAGGCGGTGAATCTCATCTATGAAAAGCACATCATTCTCCTCAAGGCTTGTGAGAATACCTGCAAGGTCACCCGGCTTGTCAAGCACAGGGCCTGACGTCACCTTGAAACCTACTCCAAGCTCGTTGGCTATGATATTACTCAACGTCGTCTTTCCAAGTCCCGGAGGACCATGTAGGAGAGTGTGGTCAAGTGGTTCACCACGATATTTAGCCGCCTCAACAAAGATGCCAAGGTTCTCAACAACCTTCTGCTGTCCACTGAAGTCTTCAAACTTCAATGGACGCAGAGCGTTCTCAAAGTCCTTGTCCGACTTGTTGCGCTGTTCCCTGATATCAAAATCTTCTTCTATCATTATTCTTTTTCGTGCTTATATTCAAAAAGTATAGCGAATGCAATACCTACTACGAGAGCGTAGCCAGCAAAGATAAACCATGAAGTACGCCATCCGTCAAGACTCATGAATGATGGGTCACTGGCATTTGTATAGACGAAGTGATTGATTACCTCCTTTGCAGCAAGTGAACCGAATGTAGCTCCAAGACCATTAGTCATGAGCATGAAGAGTCCCTGTGCTGAAGAACGCATACTTACGTCTGTCTCCTTATCTACGAAGAGTGAGCCGCTGACATTAAAGAAGTCAAATGCCACACCATATACGATACAACTGAGGATGAACAACCATACTCCGTTTCCTGGGTCACCAAGTCCGAAGAAACCGAAACGTCCTACCCATGCAAACATAGAGATGAGCATCACGTTCTTTATACCGAACTTCTTCAAGGCAAATGGTATGAGGAGAATACAGAGTGTCTCACTCATCTGGGAGAGGGAGATAAGGAAGTTACTATGTTCTACGAAGAACAATCCCTTGAACTCCTCATATCCACCGAATGACTGGATGTATGGGTTAGCATATCCGTTTGTAATCTGAAGACTCACACCGAGGAGGAATGAGAAGATAAAGAAGAATGCCATCTTCTTGTCCTTGAAGAGAGTGAATGCCTTGAGACCGAATGCCTCTGCTATAGACTGCTTGCCACTATCGCGACCCACTGGGCAACTTGGAAGTGTAAGTGAATACACGGCAAGGGCAATACTTATTATTCCTGATACGAGGAACTGTACAGGTGTGTTCTGATAACCTGCAAAGTCAACGAAGAGCATGGCACAGATGAAACCTACCGTTCCAAACACACGTATTGGAGGGAATGCCTTAACAGTATCGAGTCCAGCCTTGTCAAGTGCAGTATAGGCTACAGAGTTAGAAAGAGCCAGAGTAGGCATATAGAAAGCCACACTTGCTGTATATACGACAAAGAGTGCAGTACCGTTGATAGTACCGTTCGTTCCGTTAAGTCCAATCCATGCAGCTATTCCCATGAATACGGCTGCCATGAAGTGACAGAATGAGAGAAGGCGCTGTGCCTGAACCCAACGGTCAGCCACGATACCCATGATGGCTGGCATGAAGATTGATACGATACCCTGAATGGCATAGTAGTTACCAATATCAGTACCAAGACCTGCGGACGCAAGGAATGCACCCATTGATGTCAGATAAGCTCCCCATGCAGCGAACTCAAGGAAGTTCATCACAATGAGGCGAAGTTTCATATTATTCATTTTTTCGTTGTATGTTTAGATGTTACAATATTATTCTTTAGGTTGTACGGTTTTGCGGTTATACGGTAGGTTGTCATCACGTTGTCACGTCATTACGATATTACCACAAGCCCCCCAAGCGATAGGCAAATCAAGCCCCCTCCCTATAGGGAGGGCTGGGGTGGGTCTTTACTTACTGAACAGCACCTTACCGTTTGGTGCAAGTCCTTCCGCATTAATATACATCTCGTGAACGGAACTGTTGTTCCAGAACTCCACATGCGCATTACCGTTGGCATCTGTCTTGATGTCTGGCTCCCAGTAGATGGTACGACGGAAGTCCTCCATAGGTGGGTAGTAGCTGTAATCCTCCATCTCAAATGTCTTTACGTTGTCGTAGCCGTGGAAGTAAGTTGAGCGTACTCCCTTCTGGTCTCTCTTCATGCTGAGATGAGTATAGACAAACACAGTCACAGGATCTGTTCCTGCAAGGTCTGAACTCCTGATGAAGTTCTTGTATGCACTTGGTGACTCTGACACATATACTGACTTCACCTCGTCAATGAATATCGGCATTGGCTCGATGTTTGTCAAGAGTACTTGAAGGTCTGTGAGCTTTCTTGCTCCGAGATGTGTTATTCCCACATAAGCGTTGTTGAGAACCCACACGATAGGACGATTCTTATATGCCAGTCCGTCCTCAAACTCACCGTGTCCCTCTATGCGGTCTTGGTTGAGTGTCTCACCATCAAGTCCTTTCTCAGACGCTGCTATGATATCTTGGTCTGACATTGCAGTACCAGAGTCATTCATGTCTCCACCCATCACCTCCAAAGTTGCAGTACCAGGACTTGTTGATGCATCTAATGAAGATACCGATGTTGCATCAGTTCCCATTCCCTGTGCTACGTTTGTAGAGAAGAACGCATTACGTGTGTGAAGCCATTCCCAGAGCGAAGGAACCTGAAGTCCCAAGTCAGCATATCTGTCTGCATCGGCTGCCGCATCATAGAACAACTGTGAGAAATACTGACCTGACTTTTCGTTCTGCCATGCTGCACGTGCCTGTTCAAATATCTTTCTTCGGGCAGAAACCACGACGTTAGGCAACACCTTGTCTGGGCTTTGTATCTTCAAGTCCCTGTAGTCGTCAATAGCCTTGTCCATGAACTCGCGCACATTGAACATATTTGACTTTACAGGTGCAAGCATCCTTGTCTCACTTGGCATGAGGTAGCGACGTGCAGGAGAGAAGTGGCGGTCAATACCTACGAAGTATTTGGCATCCTTCCAGTATCCCTTACGGTCAACACCAGTGTTGATGATAAGCTGCATGTCGCCGTAGATGTCAGGCAACTCAAAGGCATAGCCACCCACAGAGTCGGTCTTTGCCTGACCACTTAGGTGCTCGCCTGCCTTATTGTATAAAGTGGCTGTGAGCCAAGCCTCATCCACCTTGAATTTCTTACTCTTCTCCTTGAGTGTTCCGAAGAGGTAGAGCTTGTCCTCCATAGGCTGGTGGAAGTTGGCACTCTCCTCGTTGAAGAGCGTGTAACCCTTGTTAGCTCCTATTGCATCTGCCATGAGTGCCCAGTCATAGCGTCTCCAGCCCTGAACCATCATGAGGAGGTCTGCCGCCATGCGGTGTTCACGGTCATCTGCCTCGAAGTAATACTCCGGATTGTGAATATAACCCTTTATGTCACTTGAGAGGAGCATCCATGTCTTGTAGTTGCCGTTCTTACCGTTCACCATGGTCTCTGCATCAATAGCCGAGAACGAAATCCTTGCGTTAGGTACTGTATGAACCTTGATTACCACCTTGCCACAAGGCTTCACTGCATTAAGAGGCGAAGTGAAGCGTATCGTGTCTGACTGCTGTGACTTAGGACACACAAAGAACTGTCGCTCTGCTTGTATGTGACCGTCAGAAGTGAATATCGTCAACTGGTTCACACCATCTGGCATTGTTTTCCTGTCAAATGGTATGGCAAATGCACTATTGCAATATACCGTATCTGCCACGAACACCACTCCATTGTGCATGAGCGTATAGCCCAGCAACTTACCTTCCATCGAAGGCGAAGCCTGTATCGTGGCCATTATGTTGTCATCCTTCAGCACGTCCAGATTGAGTGACACACCCTCTGGCTCAGGCTCTGGGATTAGGAAGTCATGCTGTCCACCTTTAGCATCGGCTATGCGAAGATACTTAGGCTTGCCGTCGTGTACAATCTCGAACACACCCTTTCCTTCGTGCTGTGTAGCTACTGCAAACAACGTCTCCTTGTTCTCGTTAAGCACGAGTCCACCAAGCTCTTGGTCGTTACCTGTCTTGTCTGTTACGAGGAATGCAATCCTTGAACGTATGTCCTTGATAAGATGACCGCCCTCTGGATAGAAGTGTACGCTGAGTCTCTTGTCCTCAGTTATGTTAGCCACCGTGTCTTCCTCGTTTGAGCGTATGTTAGGCAAACGCTTCTTGTAGCTCTGTGTCGAAATGACCGGATTTGAGTACTTGCCTTCCTTCGTTGGCTCGTCAAATATTGGGAACACCCTTGAGAATATGCCTCCGTTGCCCCAGTTGGTCATGTATCTCGTGTAAGCCCTGACTTCGTAGAATCCTGACGTGAATATCTGGACAAGGTCTAAGTTACCCTTTGCCACTCCATTCTCGATAGGATACTTCTTAGTCTCTATCACGTCACCCGACGGATTGACAAGCTCCACATAGAGAACTCGGCTCATATCCGTGGTTTTACTTTTGTCTGCTCTGGTCACGTATGCCGTGAACCATATCGTTTCTCCCTTGAAGTAGCCTGTGTTGTCAAAGTGAAGATAGACCTTCTCCTGAGGCAATCTCTGGTTGAACAACATCACTCTCTTCATGTATGAGAGAACCTTTGTAAGTTCCTCTTCGCTCTGTACTGCCTGTGCGTTAGCACCTACCGACAGCATAGATAGTCCGAGTAAGGTTATGGATAGTTTTCTAAAGCAATTCATGGCTTTGTTAAGGAATTATTAATTTGAGTTTTGAGTTTGTAATTTCTTAGTTTTTTAAGTTTTTGAGTTTGTAGGTTCTTAAGTTATTATGTTCTTGAGGATATCTATTTCCGCGAAAACAAAAAAAACTAAAAACTTACGAACTCAAAAACTTACACCCCATCCCTGTATGGATGGCTGGGGTGGGTCTTTACTTCTGTGTCAACTGCTGGCTTTCGTCATTGAAGAGTACGAACAAGCGGTCGTTGAGACGTACACGCTCGTTGACCTTGATGCTGATGAAATCGCCCTTCTTGGCTGACTCCACAGGCTTCTCGTCAAGACGAAGCTCTCCTACTGGCTGAATGAGAGCACCAGTAGTAGGACCTGTCACAAGCATCTTGTCCGTAGCCTTGATGTCGCAGTTCTCCACGAGGAACTCAGCAACACCAATCTTGGCAAAATACTTGGTACACTTTCCACAGTAAATCTTCTTCTCTGTAGCCTTTGAACCATAGACGTCACACCACTCGCCAAGCTTCTGTCCCTGATAGTAACCATCCCAGAAACCACGATTGAATACCGTTGCAAGCGACTTGTCCCAGTTGTCCTTAGCCTCATCAGTAAACTGCTTTGGCTCCTCTGGGTGGTCGTTGTCGTGAAGCACGGCATTTATAGCCTGGTCGTAAGCCTCAACCACAGTCTTGACATACTCAGGACCACGTGCACGTCCCTCAATCTTGAGCACACGCACACCAGAGTTCATCATGATGTCAATGAAGCGGAGTGTCTTGAGGTCCTTTGGCGACATGATATATTTATTCTCAATGGCAAGCTCAGTGCCTGTCTCTATATCCTTCACCTCGTAAGCCCTACGGCATATCTGCACGCACTCACCCCTGTTGGCTGAGCGTCCTGCATTCTGAAGGCTGAGATAGCACTTGCCAGAGATAGCCATGCACAAAGCACCATGACAGAACATCTCGATGCGCACAAGCTCTCCCTTAGGACCACGAACATCCTGAGCCACAATCTGCTCGTATATGTCGCGCACCTGCCACATGTTAAGCTCACGTGCAAGCACAACAACATCAGCAAACTGAGCATAGAACTTGAGAGCCTCTATGTTTGAGATATTGAGCTGGGTACTGAGGTGTACCTCTTGATCAACCTTACGGCAGTAAGTCATAACAGCCACATCGCTTGCTATGACGGCACTGATGCGAGCCTCCTTGGCTGCATCGATAATCTCGTGCATAGTGTCTATGTCTTCGCCGTAGATGATAGTATTGACGGTGAGGTAAGACTTGACGCCATGCTCGTGACATATCTGTGCAATCTCCTTTAGGTCATCTATAGTAAACGCATTCGCACTATGCGAACGCATATTTAACTTACCGATGCCAAAATAGATGGAGTTGGCACCAGCATGAATAGCAGCAGCAAGACTCTCACGCGAGCCGACTGGTGCCATGATTTCGAAATCTTCTCTTTTCATAAATTGCAATTTGGGGACAAAGTTACGATTAAGCGAGCGAAATGCCAAATTTATTGCTCACTTTTAAGTGTACATAAACTTCTCTACTTTTTAGAAAACGAAAATTTAGAAAATTAAAGAAAATATTTGCCCAATACAAGTAACACTCTCAAAATCTTAATTCCAAATTTTTCGTATTATAAGATATATAAAATTATCAATCAGCCCCATACACAATTTGAATATATATAACAAAGATTGTATTCTCAACGAGCCATTGATTTCTTCATATTATGAACTATTCTACAATATAGCAAAATGACTGAGGTGCCTGACGAACATTGAAATCTGATAATGACTTTGTATTTTCATATTTTTTCAGATGTCCAATTTGGATAGCATTGGCGACCTTACGAGTATGAAAATAAGAATTATAAAAATCCCTTGATATTCCTGAATACTTTTGGGTTTTCTTCCATATTTCATCTACATCATCTGATAAAATTCCATCAATTTCAAATTCTCCGACAACACGCTTAAC
>JAFZVY010000055.1 GCA_017617575.1 Bacteroidaceae bacterium
CCTATGCAAAGATACAAATTTGAAAGCAATTCACAACACCGCGGAGGCACATAATATTGAACTCTTCATTGTGTCTACCTATGCAAAGATACAAATTTGAAAGCAATTCACAACAGTTACTTCAGAGTTGAACGTTCGGGGCATATTGTGTCTACCTATGCAAAGATACAAATTTGAAAGCAATTCACAACTTGATACCCACGAAGCCAGCACGTGTCAAGATTGTGTCTACCTATGCAAAGATACAAATTTGAAAGCAATTCACAACTCCGTAGGGATAGGTTTGTAAGGCGATGCTATTGTGTCTACCTATGCAAAGATACAAATTTGAAAGCAATTCACAACCCTACTGGCTTCATTACCTATTGCGAAGCAATTGTGTCTACCTATGCAAAGATACAAATTTGAAAGCAATTCACAACAAAAGAATGAATCTATACAAAATCATTCCTATTGTGTCTACCTATGCAAAGATACAAATTTGAAAGCAATTCACAACAGGTATTCTTGCACCATAAAACAGAAAAGCATTGCATATTTACATATAATCTTTAAGGCATTAAAGAGGAATGTTTTTCCAGCATTCTCTTCTTTTAAAATATAGGGAAACGTCAGTAATTGTTCCTTTTACAATATGGGTAAATGGATGGGATTTCACTTAAAGCATTAACGGAATCCAAATTCTACATTAAAATTCATATTATCCCCACAACCGCCCCACGCATACCCGAACGGCAGTAAAATTAAGCGTTTCGTAGCAATGGAACACTTTTTCTTTGCAAGAAACGACATAAAGACAGAGAAAAGTTATTATCCATAAGAAAAAAATAACTATATTTGCCCGAACATTAACTGAAAGTAATAATCAACTAATAAAATAACACAGACAATGAATCCATTAATCAATGAAGCTCTTCAGCTTATGGCTATTGGTATGGTTACGGTTTTCTGTATCCTGCTAATCGTGATTTTCTTGGGTACTGTACTTATCAAGCTTGTCAACAAGTTCGCTCCTGAGGAGGTTGTTGCCAAGAAGGTTGCTCCTGCCGCAAACGCAGTCCAGCAAGTGGATGCAACAATCAAGGCGGTAATCGACGCAACCGTTGCACAGATTACAGGTGGCAAGGGACACGCAACTAAAATCACAAAGCTCTAAGTAAATTAATCAAAAACATCAGAATAGAAAATGGCAAAAGAAGTAAAATTCTCATTGGTCTTCCGTGATATGTGGCAGAGTGCCGGAAAGTATCAGCCACGCGTTGACCAACTCGTGAAAGTAGCACCATCAATCATCAAGATGGGTTGTTTCGACCGTGTAGAAACTAACGGTGGAGGTTTCGAACAGGTAAACCTTCTCTACGGCGAGAACCCAAACAAATCTGTACGCGCTTGGACTAAGCCTTTCCATGAGGCTGGCATCCAGACTCACATGCTCGACCGCGCTCTCAACGGTCTCCGCATGAGCCCATGTCCTAAGGACCTCCGCAAGCTCTTCTACAAGGTTAAGAAGGCTCAGGGCACAGACATCACTCGTATATTCTGTGGTCTCAACGACCCACGCAACGTAATACCATCAATCCAGTATGCAAAGGAAGCAGGCATGATTGCCCAGGCTTCACTCTGTATCACTCACTCCCCTATCCACACAGTTGAATACTATGTGAACCTCGCTAAGACTTTCATCGACGCAGGTGCTGACGAAATCTGTCTCAAGGATATGGCAGGTATCGGTCGTCCTGTATCTCTCGGCAAGATTGTTGAGGGTATCAAGGCTTACAAGGAGGACATCGTCATCCAGTACCACTCACACGCTGGCCCTGGCTTCAACATGGCTTCTATCCTTGAGGTATGTAAGGCAGGTTGTGACTATGTGGACACAGGTATGTCTCCACTCTCTTGGGGTACAGGACACGCAGACATCATCGCCGTTCAGGAGATGCTGAAGGACGCTGGCTTCAAGGTTAAGGACATCAACATGTCAGCATACATGGACGTGCGCACTCAGATTCAGGAGATGTGCGACGACTTCCTCGGCTACTACATTCCAAAGCTCAACCATATCAACAACTCACTTCTCGTCAAGCCAGGTCTCCCAGGCGGTATGATGGGTTCACTCATGACTGACCTCGAGGATAACCTCAAGTCACTCAACAAGTGGAAGGTTAAGAACAACCAGCCTGAGCTTACTACAGACGAGCTTCTCATCAAGCTCTTCGATGAGGTGGCTTACGTATGGCCAAAGGTTGGTTACCCATGTCTCGTGACTCCATTCTCTCAGTATGTCAAGAACCTCGCCCTCATGAACGTCATCCAGATGGAGAAGGGCAAGGAGCGCTGGTCTATGATTGCCGACACTATCTGGGACATGATTCTCGGCAAGGCAGGTCAGCTCCCTGGTCCTGTTGCACCAGAAATCGTAGAACTTGCAAAGAAGGAAGGCAAGGAGTTTGAGACTAACGACCCACAGTCTTACTTCCCAGACGACCTCGAGGAGTACAAGAAGAAGATGATTGAGAAGGGATGGGAACTCGGCGAGGACGACGAGGAACTCTTCGAATACTCAATGCACCCAGGACAGTACGAGGCTTACAAGTCAGGCAAGGCAAAGGCAGACTTCGAGGCTGACCTCGCTAAGCGCAAGGCAGAGGCTAACGCTCCAGCAGCAGGCGCAGAAGGTCCTAAGTCAGTTACTGTAAATGTAAACGGTGTGAACTACAAGGTTGAGATTGCATACGGCGACGCTCCAGCACCAGCTGCCACAGCAGGTGCAGCACCAGCAGCAGCTCCTGCAGGTGAGGGAGAGGACATCCTCGCTCCACTTGAGGGTAAGTTCTACCTTGTCAAGGACAACTCAGAGACTCCAAAGAAGGTTGGCGATGCCGTTCAGGCAGGCGACACCCTCGGCTACATTGAGGCAATGAAGACATTCAACGCCATCCGTGCTGACAAGGCAGGTACAATCACTGCCATCCTCGTAAGCTCTGGCGACTCAGTAGAAGAGGATGACCCAATCATGAAGTTGGCGTAGCCCCCTAACCCCCGAAGGGGGCAGCCGTCCGGTTTCGGGCGATTGCAAGTCGGGGCTATTTCGTAACAACAGGTCATCCCCCCCAATCCGGATGGCCACCCCCTTTTGGGGGGCGGGGGGCTTCTATGGAAGAAATTTTAAACAACTTGTACCAGATGACAGCGTTCAGCGACATCATCGCTTCTAATGGTACTTATATAATAATGTACTTGCTTGCCTTCGTACTCTTGTACCTCGGTATTGTCAAGCACTTCGAACCACTTCTCCTCGTGCTTATCGCATTCGGTGTACTCATCGCCAACTTCCCAGGCGGCGACATGGGCGTGCTTCAGGCAGACGAGACAGGTCTCATCCACTACAATGGTAAGGACTATAACGTGTGGGAAATGCCAATTCACGATGTCGCTCATGAACTTGGATTGATGAACTTCCTCTACTACATGCTCATCAAGACAGGATTCCTCCCACCAGTAATCTTCATGGGTGTGGGTGCACTCACAGACTTCGGTCCTATGCTCCGCAACCTCAAGCTTGCCATCTTCGGTGCAGCAGCTCAGCTCGGTATCTTCGCCGTACTCCTCTGCGCAGTAGGTTCTGGCCAGTTCGACCTCAAGGAGGCAGCATCACTCGGTATCATCGGAGGTGCAGACGGCCCTACAGCCATCTACACAACTATCAAGTTGGCTCCACACCTCCTTGCGCCTATCGCCATCGCAGCCTACTCTTACATGGCACTCGTACCGGTGATCATACCTCTCGTCGTAAAGCTCCTCTGCACAAAGAAGGAACTTATGATTAACATGAAGGAACAGGACAAGCTCTTCCCACCTTCAAACAAGATCAAGAACGAGAAGGTCATCAAGATTATCTTCCCTATCGCTGTAACAACAATCGTAGCACTCCTCGTGCCATCAGCAGTAGGACTCATCGGTATGCTCATGTTCGGTAACCTCCTCAAGGAGATTGGTTCAGACACAAGCCGCTTGTTCGACACTATCTCTAACTCAGTAATGAACACTTGTACAGTGTTCCTCGGTCTCTGTGTAGGAGCAACAATGACTGTTGACGCATTTCTCAACTGGACAACAATCGGTATCGTAGTAGGTGGATTCTTCGCATTCGGTCTCTCTATCGCATCAGGTATCGGCATGGTAAAGATCTGGAACCTCTTTGCAAAGAAGAAGATAAACCCACTGATTGGTGCAACAGGCCTCTCTGCCGTACCAATGGCAAGCCGTGTATGTAACCTCATCTCTACAGAGTATGACCCAAAGAACCACGTGCTCAACTACTGTATGTCATCCAACGTAGCAGGTGTCATCGGTTCTGCCGTAGCAGCCGGTGTCCTCATCTCATTCCTCGGATAACAATACAAATCAAATACAACAAGAAAAGGTTGGCTTCACTTGAAGTCAACCTTTTTTGTTTCTCTACCCTATTCTACATTCAAACAACGATGAAACATGATGCATGATACAATATATCTTCGCCCATAGCGTTATAATTATATGAAAACTATTATTAACCGAAAGCTGAGAGAAAAACTTTTAGTCCCAAACAACTTCATCATGACGCAAAATAATCTAATCAAATGGACAATTCTATGTATCCTCCTTTACCTACCTGCCATAGCACAAAGCCAAACAGATAGCGTAAATCTAAGGATTACCACATTGAACTCTTTCACACGAGAGTCCATCATGAGTACCATTACATTTATGGACAATGATAGTACCATTCTCAAGACAGACACAATAAAGAGATATAGTGAATGGCTGAAGTTTCATTACCTTTGGACAACCTTGCCATACAGACCATCGTATATACTAAAAGCAGAAAGCGAAGGGTATGAACCCACGTTTATCAACGTCACGATGAAGAAAGGTGAGAAAAAAAGGATATTGAAAGATATCCTTATGAACCGTGATGTCTCGTTTATGTTGAACGAGGTAACAGTCAAGGCGTCAAAGATAAGAATGGTGTATGATGGCGATACGATAACATATAATGCACAGGCATTCAAACTATCTAATGGTTCGTTGCTGGACGACCTTGTAAGAAGTCTCCCTGGTGTAGAACTGGATGATAATGGCGTTATCTCTGTCAATGGCGAGAAGATTAGCGAATTGCTGGTAAATGGTCGTAACTTCTTCAAGGGCGAACCAATAGTTGCATTGAGAAATCTCCCTGCATATTATGTTGACAAGATAAAATCATACCACAAGGTTACGAAGTATAGGCAGTTTCTTTATGGAGATTCCGTAAAGGCAGACGCAAACAAAGACCCTCTTGTTATGGATGTCATTCTGAAGCGCGACTATAATGAGGGTTGGATTGCCAATGCGGAAGCAGCAAGGGGTACGGACGCCCTGTATCTCTACCGATTGTTTGCCATGAGATACACCAAGCACTCAGGACTTTTTGCCTATGGAAACATGAACAACATAAACGATGCACAGTCGGCAACCCGAAGCGGTACGTGGGGCAACAACAAATGGAAGGAAGGATTGTCATCATACAAGATTGGTGGCATAAACTTCAACTGGGATGACAAGATAACGAAGTCTGAGTTGGACACAAAATTGAAAGTATCTTATTATGACGGCAAACTTGAGCAAAAGATTTCAACAGACACATATCTCGCAGGAGGCGACAACTATGCCCGTGCACATTCCTTCAATGAGGACAAGACAACAGATGTAAACTGGGATGCAGAGTTCACATATCCTGGACGTGACACAAATCTTTATTTCAAGTTCAGACCATACTTCAACTATTCAAGACGAAGAAATAATGGTTTCAACCATACCGTCAATATGGATGCAAGCCCATTTGAATCATACATAGGTGCAACAGTGGATAGCGTATTCTCAGGGGCGTATGATATGGAATCAATCATCAACCTACAAGAAACGAACTTTTTCAACAAGACGGATAAAACAGAATGGGGTGGTTCATTTAATGGTTCATGGAAGTACATGACTGGCAAGGCTATATCATTCACCTTTAGCAGTAGGTCCGTCTCTGACAAGAATACACTATGGTCTATTGATGGCATCAAGTATAATCAAGACAAGAAAAAACTTGATGATGACTTGCGCAACAACTACTCTGACGTACCTTCCAGTTCGTCAAATATAAATGCAAGCATATCGTCTAAACTGCTTGAGAGTTCTCGTTCTTTCATGGATTTGACCTTGAAATATGACTTTGGTATTAATAGTACTTCTAATAAAAGAAACTTGTATAGACTTGATACATTCATAGCTGGCGACAGTAGGTACGGTAGTCTTGGTCATATACCATCCACATCCGATTCGCTCCAAAGAACAATAGACATAAAGAACAGTTTTAACACGTCAATATCTGAGTATTCACATAGAATATCTTAAAATCCAGGGTTTTGGATAGATGATGTGTATGTCAGTATGGAAGTGCCTGTTAAACTCCTCAGCCAAAAGATAGAAGACTATAGGGATAACTTGCCAAAGACTTATTCACATCGGAAACTCACTTATGAACCAGAGGTTACAATTAACAGGATAAAGCAAAAAGACGGGATAAACAAAAATATTTTATTTATGATAAAATACAGAGAAGGCTTAATACCTATGCTCTACTATTTGGAACGTCGTGACACTTCCAATCCTTTAAGTATTTCATTAGGTAATGCAAATCTTAAGAATCCGCATAATCTTGATTTATGGTTAGACATAAGCAACAGAAACAGCAACACAGGTCTTCAAAGTAGATTAGAATGGACTTACACACATACCTACGATGCAATAAGCATGAGCAGGACATACGAAAGCGCAAGTGGTAGAAGTATTTACAAGCCACTAAACATAAACGGCAATTGGAATACCTATCTCGGGTATAATATCTCCATACCATTAAATAAAGCAAAGAGCCTTACATTCTCTAATAACACTTCCATACGTTACATCAATAGTTGCGACCACCTCACAGAAGTAGAGGACTTGGAAAAGGATTGTGAACCTGAAAAGAATACAGTAAGGAACATTCGACTAACAGAGAACGCTTCCGCGAAATGGTTGTTGAACTCTATGACAATACTGGCAAACGGCAAGATAACATACAGCCGTTCACATACATCAAACCTCGCAACCCAGACTGCAGGAGTATATGATATAAACTACGGACTAACTGCCACAAAGGGAATTGTCAAAGACCTTGACATCAAGATTGAGAGTACAATGTGGATGCATAGAGGATATACCGACAAGAGTATGAACAGCAACGAGTTCATAACAAATATAGATTTGTCATACGCCTGTCTAAAGAACCGCCCGTTAATCCTGAAGTTCATTTGTCACGATTTGTTCAATCAGATTAACAGCGTATATTATTCCCTTAATGCACAAGGAAGAGTTGAAAAGTGGTACAACACATTGCACTCATACTATATGTTTAGTGCCATTTATAGATTTAACAAAAAGCCAAAGCCGAAGTCATAAATTTTCTTGTTGTGGTATGCTTATAATACTCACGATTTCATGAAACCCATATCTCGTGATATTTATAGGCATATCACTTCTATTTTCCACCAATATCCCCAAATAGTGAGAAATGGCATAGTAAAAAGAGGAACAATCAATATCTATATACTAATTAAAACACACATTCACCAGTAAAGACTATTTTAGACGAGCGAACTTTCTTCTTCAAGCTTTCAACAACAGCAAAACCAGAATATGTAAAAGACTCATACTCTCCTGCTTTTGTATTTTGTTTCGAAACAGTTACCTTGTAATTATCATTTGCAAACACCATGTGTTTCTGTTTTTCGTCACATTCAACTAATGGCAAAACAAGAAACACGCCATCGAGTTTAACTGCCATTCTTGTTGTCAAGTCAAAAACAAAGACATAACATCCTGCTTGTTTCTGCTTTTCTGACTTATAAAAATACCCCAAACCACCATCAAAGTCGTCTGGCAGTTCATGTTCATAAAACCCACCAACTAGAACCGAATCTGCTGCTTGCGACCGTCCGAACATATTCAAGGAAGAAGAAATCAGCAATAACGCAAAAATAAACTCTCTCATATCATAATAATTTACTCTAAACCAAAAATAGGCACATGGTCATAGTGTCCACAAGGGAACAATCCTTGCCCATGAAGCAAATGCAAAGATATAAAAAGTACAAAACATTTCTATCATTCTTTTTGTACTATTTACGTTCACGGCTTTCTGGAATAGCTTATCGTAAGAAAGCAGCGAAGCTTTAACCGGGAAAAGACTATTAAACGGAATTCTGTTCACGAAGGAAAAACTCTTGCATTACGAAGAAAAACGATTTCGTACGCGTACAAAAAATTTTTTGTACGCGCAGAAAAAAACGCACTCATTTCACGCAATTTTAAAGGACAAAAACATGAGTATTTACGTATCGCTTACTTATCGTACTTTTAGGGATTAAATTAAGGATGAGCCAAGCACTCAAAAAGGTCAAAATGGGAACGAGAATTGGCATACATCAATAAGGGGAGAGTTCATGTACATATAAAACAAATCCGTGACGATGTCACCAAGACTTCGTCACGGAATCAGTTCATGATAATTAGATCGGTTATAAACGAAAAAAATATTATACAAAAGCCCTTTCGGGACTTCCAAAATTAACGGGTCACTTTTTATGAATTAATCGGGTCCTGAATTCACTTCAGTAAGAAATAATTTTCTCTCAGGAAAAATCTTCAAAGAAAATGATAGCTATTATAATATAGACTGTATATAGTAGTCCGAAGACCATAATACAAAACGTTTTAATGTTGTCATTTATTTTTGACATTGCAAAATTATGAATATACTCTCACACCACAAATTATTTAATGACTTATTTTTTTGCCACGTTGCCACGATTCACTTATACATTATTGTTTTTCTTTCGATTGCACAACTGCAACAAGCAAAAATGCAACGTAGGTAACGCAGCAACATTTAAATGTAACATAAAAAAATATGCAAAAATTAAAGAAAATGTAAGTCGAAAGATAATTCAAAATTCACAATACATAATTCATAATTGAGCTTGCACAAGGATGGCTATGGCGTAAACAATGTGCTAAATTTAAGGCCGTGGTGGCAACTCATCCTATCACGTTCTGTCACCCTTTTAGGGTTCATGGGAATGACGAAATACTTGTATAAGCGGTTCCGATACACTCCACTCCTGCCTGTGTTCTCGGCAGCCTTTCAGACTTCTTTTATAGTTCGTTCCATTAATAGAACAAGGGTATTATGTCCTACAATCAGAAAAAAGTGCCTTGGTTGCAGAACAGCCAAGACACTTTTTCTTTATTTCAATTCTCAAATATTAATCTGAGCTTTCCTATTATCTGTTAGCGTACATACTTTCGTAGTACTTCTCGTACTCACCGCTTGTGATGTTCTCAAGCCACTCCTCGTTTTCGAGATACCACTTAACGGTCTTCTCAATACCCTCTTCAAACTGGAGAGATGGTTCCCAACCAAGTTCCCTCTGAAGCTTACGTGAGTCGATGGCATAACGTGCATCATGACCGAGACGGTCAGTAACGTATGTGATGAGGTCAAGGTCTGCACCCTCTGGACGGCCGAGGAGACGGTCAACAGTCTTGATGACAACCTTGATGATGTCTATGTTCTTCCACTCGTTGAATCCTCCGATATTGTATGTCTCGGCAATCTTACCCTTGTGGAAGATGACGTCGATGGCACGTGCATGGTCAACGACATAGAGCCAGTCACGCACGTTCTCGCCCTTGCCATATACAGGAAGTGGCTTGCGATGACGGATGTTGTTGATGAAAAGAGGAATCAACTTCTCTGGGAACTGGTAAGGACCGTAGTTGTTTGAGCAGTTAGTCACGATTGTAGGCATTCCGTAAGTATCGTGGAACGCACGTACAAAGTGGTCGCTACCA
>JAFZVY010000056.1 GCA_017617575.1 Bacteroidaceae bacterium
AATTTTTAATTTTTAATTTTCAATTAACCGCAGGTTTACTCGCTCTTCTTGAGTACCGCAAGTTTCTCCTTTACCTCTTCGAGGTCGGATTTGAGCTTGTTCATCTTGCGGTTGAGTTCCTCTACGAGACCGTTGCCCTTGCTGTTCTTGCCAAGGTTGAGGAAGCCAAGGTTGTTCTCGTATGTCTTGAGCTCGTTGGTGAGTATCTCGCGCTGACGGAGGAGACGTTCACGGATGCGTGATGTGTCACCTTCTGCGAGGTCGTTCTTGAACTTGTTGACACGGCGACGTGTGGCGTTCTCGTTGGCTGCACCGTAGAGACGGTCCATCTGCTCACGGAATGCCTTGTAGAGCTTGTCCTTGTCCTTGAATGGCACGTGGCCTATCTTGTTCCACTCGTCCTGTGCCTCGCGGAGCTTGTCGCGGAGCTCGTTCTCAAGGTTCTCAGGGTTGATGGCTGCAAGGCGGTCGATGATGGCCTTCTTGAGGTTGAGGTTCTCCACCTGCTCCTGACGCTGACCGCTTGTTGCTTCCTTCTTGGCTGCGAAGAAGGCATCGCACGCGTCGTTGAAACGCTTCCAGATGTCCTCGCTCACTTTCTTTGGCACTGTGCCTATCTCCTTCCACTGCTTCTGGAGGTCAACGAGGATGTCGGTTGTTGCCTTCCAGTCCTGGCTGTCCTTGAGTGACTCTGCCTTCTCGACGAGGGCGAGCTTCTTCTCGTAGTTGTCGTTGAGGCTGCTGCGTACTGACTTGAAGTATTCCTGCTTGCGGTTGAAGAACTCGTCGCATGCGTTGCGGAAACGCTCGAAGATTTGTACGTTCATCTTCTGTGGTGCGAAGCCGATGGTCTTCCACTGTGCCTGAAGCTCGATGACCTTCTCTGTGAGTGCGTTCCAGTCAGCGAATGTCTTGAGTGCGCTGAGGTCGAGACCTTCCACCTGCTCGCAGATGGCTGTCTTCTGTGCGAGGTTGTCCTCCTCCTTCTGCTTGCGTGACTCGAAGAAGTCCTGATGACGCTTGTTGACCACTGTTGATGCGTTCTTGAAGCGTGTCCATATCTCTTCGCGAAGCTCGCTTGCCACTGGTCCTATCTCGCGGAAGTCCTGGTGGAGCTGCTGGAGTGTGCGGAATGCTGCCACGACGTCTTCCTCGCTGGCGAGTGCCTCTGCCTTCTCGCAGAGTGCAGTCTTGAGTTCGAGGTTCTTCTTGAAGTCGTAAGCGCGAAGCTCATTGTTTATCTTGAGGTTGTCGTAGAACTGCTCTACGTACATCTGGTAAGTCTTCCAAAGGTCTGTGGCCTTGTCGGCTGGCACGAGCTTAATCTCGTTCCACTGCTCCTGCAACTGCTTGAAGTCGTTGTAGTTCTTGTTGACCTCGTCAGGTGTGGCGAGCATGGCCTTGATTTTCTCGATGATGTCGAGCTTTGTGTTGTAGTTCTCTTCCTTCTGTCTCTCAAGTTCCTCGGCAGCCTTGGCACGCTTCTCCTTGACGAGGTTCATCTTTGCCTTGAACTGTGCCTCGTCGTCGAGTGGTGCAGGGACGTACTCGTCTGGGTTTCCGCCCTCGGCGATGTAGGCCTTGTAAGCCTCCTCTGTCTCTTGCTTCTGCAAGCGGTAGAAGGCGTTCTTGAGGATGTCGAGGTCCTGTCGTGCCACTTCCTCGCCTGTCTCGAGAATCTTGTCGAGGCGTGCGAGAACTTCTTCTTTGCTCTGGATAGGAGCAGTTGTTGTCTTCACTTCTTCTGCTGGAGTCTCTACTGGCTCAACTGCAGGCGTCTGAATGTCAGTCATAGAATGATATTTTAGATTGTTTTACTTTCACATAAAAATAATTGGTAATTAATAATTAGTAATTAGTAATTACATGCGGCGTCATGGTTTTAAGCCGGATGGCTATTACTCATTACACATTACTCATTACTCATTGATTACTCATTACTATCTGTAGTGTGTATATATATACCACTGCGGCAGGGAAAGCGAGGATGCTGCTGTCAAAGCGGTCGAGCATGCCTCCGTGTCCCGGAAGGATGTGGCCTGAGTCCTTGATGCCGAGCTTGCGCTTGAGCATGGATTCTACGAGGTCGCCCCATGTACCGAAGATTACTACTATTACGGCAAGTCCTGCCCACGTGAGCCATTTCTTGTCGTCGGCAAATCCTGTTGCGCCCGTAGGGTCAAGGTATGCCACGAGGATGCTGGCAATGATGGCTATCACGCCACCGCCGATGCTTCCCTCCCATGTCTTGGCTGGGGAGATGCGTGGGAAGAGCTTGTGCTTTCCGAGGAGAGAGCCTACACAGTATGCACCTGCGTCGTTGCACCATAGGAAGATGAAGACGCTTATCACGAGGATTGGGTTATACACGGTTTCTACACCGAAGCCATCCTGTGACGGTACATTGATAAATGCGAGGCTGTTGATACTTGCAAATGGTACTGCTACATACATCTGACACATCATTGTGAAAGCCCAATTGTAGATACTGTTCTTGTTGTCCAAGTACAGTTCGCTCACCATCAGGTAGATGATGCTCACAAGATATGGTATGAACGCTTCGGAACCTACCATCTGGAGATTGTAACCCATCACTGCGAGAAAGAGATACACGCATGAGACGGTCGTGATGAAGCGGTTGACCTGCAGCTCTGCATTCCTGTTTACTATGGTGCAGAACTCCCAGGCCGTCATTGCGGTAATTGCTCCGAAGAGCACGGCATACGTAAGCGGATGCCAGTATATGCATCCCACAAGCACGACTACAAAGACTATGCTCGTAAGGGTGCGCGTTATGAAATTCTTCTGTTTGTCTGTCATTTTCTTGAGTTTTTGGGTTTGTAAGTTTTTGAGTTTTTAAGTTCTGAATATCAAACGTCAGCGTTTTAGTATCAAACCTAATGACCTCATAAACTTACAACCTTCTAACCTTATTTGTTCTTTTCTTCTTCCTTCTTCTCCTCGCTGTTGCCATTCTTTTCTTCCTCGGCTTTCTTTGCCTTGGCTACTATGGCATCAACAGCCTTCTGGCGGATAAGTTCCTCCATCTCACTCTTTGTGTCGGATGTGTCGCCGTCAGCTGCCTTGCGTCGCTTCTCCTCCTCGTCGTTGAGGGCAAGAATCTCCTCTGTGCGTGAAGTGAACGGACGCTTGCCGAAGATGCGCTCAACGTCCTCTGCAAGGATGACCTCCTTGTCAATGAGGAGCTGTGCAAGCTCTGCGTGGCCTTCCTTGTGCTCAAGGAGTACCTGCTTGGCACGTGCATACTGCTTGGCGATAAGCTCGCGCACCTCTTCGTCGATGAGTTGTGCGGTATGCTCGGAGTATGGCTTTGTGAACTGTTCCTCGTTGTTGTAGTAGCAGAGGTTAGGCAACTTCTCGCCCATACCTGCGTAGGCAATCATGCCGTATGCGCTCTTTGTGACGCGCTCGAGGTCGTTCATTGCACCTGATGATATGCGGCCGATGAAGAGTTCCTCTGCGGCACGTCCACCGAGTGTGGCACACATCTCGTCGAGCATCTCCTCCTTGGTCGTAATCTGTCGTTCCTCTGGCATGTACCATGCTGCACCGAGAGCCTGTCCACGTGGCACGATAGTGACCTTGACGAGTGGGTTGGCGTACTCGAGGAACCATGATATTGTGGCGTGTCCTGCCTCGTGGAGTGCGATGGCGCGCTTCTCGTTTGTGGTGAGGAGCTTGGTCTTCTTCTCCAGTCCGCCGATGATACGGTCAACGGCATCAAGGAAGCTCTGTCTGTCCACCCATTCCTGGTTGCGACGTGCAGAGATGAGTGCAGCCTCGTTACATACGTTGGCGATGTCGGCACCTGAGAATCCAGGAGTCTGGCGTGCGAGCATGTCGAGGTCAACTGTCTCGTCAATCTTGATTGGGCGAAGGTGAACCATGAATATCTCCTTACGCTCGTTGAGGTCTGGGAGGTCAACGTGAATCTGACGGTCGAAGCGTCCTGCACGGAGGAGAGCCTTGTCGAGAATCTCTGCACGGTTAGTGGCAGCAAGGATGATGATACCGCTGTTTGTGCCGAATCCGTCCATCTCTGTGAGCAACTGGTTGAGTGTGCTCTCGCGCTCGTCGTTTCCTCCGAATGACACGGACTTGCTACGTGCACGTCCTATGGCGTCAATCTCGTCAATGAACACGATACAAGGTGCCTTTGCCTTGGCTTGCTGGAAGAGGTCGCGCACACGGCTTGCGCCCACGCCCACGAACATCTCCACGAACTCAGAACCTGAAAGACTGAAGAACGGTACGCCAGCCTCGCCTGCAACTGCCTTGGCAAGGAGGGTCTTACCTGTTCCCGGAGGGCCCACGAGGAGTGCACCCTTTGGTATCTTACCTCCGAGGTCTGTATATTTCTTTGGGTTCTTGAGGAACTCCACGATTTCCTGTACTTCCTGCTTTGCGCCTGACTGTCCTGCCACATCCTTGAATGTGACCTTGTCCTTGTCGCCCTCACCCTCGATGAGCTGTGCCTTTGACTTGCCTACGCTGAAGATGCCTCCTGCGCCGCCAAACATGCCACCGCCACCCATGCGACGGAAGATGAAGAACCATATACCTATAATAATAAGTATAGGGGCAAAGTTGAAGAGAAGGTTCCAGAAGAACTCTTCCTGCTGCTCAAAGCCGATGTTGCCCTTGAAGTTGCCTGCTTCCTTCTGTGCGTTGAGGAACTCCTCTACGAGAGTGATTGAACCAATCTCCACGTGTACGGCACGAGGTGCAGTGGTTGTGTTCTTGTTGCCGAAGACCGCACGGTCGTTCTCAGGCTTGATGTACATATTGAGCGTGAGGTCGCTCTTGCTTATTATAATGTCGCTGGCATATCCCTTCTCCACGTATTCCTTGAAGTGGGTGTAGTCCACGTTCTTTGTCACGTTGGATTCCTTCCTTGTGAAGAACATGAACACGATGCCTGCTATGAGGACGACATAGAGCCATGTGAAGTTGAAGCGTGGCTGTTTAGGCGACTTCTTGCCTCCCGACTCCATGTTTTCTTTGTTCTTTTCTTCGGAGTCGCGCTGTAGCTGCTGCATCTCCTCGTTCATTTCCTTTTTCTCCATCAATCTTTTTAATCAAGGTTTGGTATTTCTTGTATAGTGGCATCCTCCCAGAGACCCTCGAGGTCGTAGTATTCACGTGCGTCTGGCACGAAGATGTGAACGGCTACCTCTGAATAGTCGAGGGCTACCCATATATTGTTCTGGGTTCCGTCGCAAGCAGAAGGCTTTGCACCTGCGTTCTTGCGCGCAAACTCCTTGACGGAGTCTGCAATTGCTGCCACCTGAGTAGGGGAGTTGCCCTCACAGATGATGAGGTAGTTTGTTAATGTATCGTAAATCTCAGAGAGGTCAACCACTACAATGTTGTGACCTTTCTTTTCCTGAATTCCTTCAATTACTGCATCAATAAGTTTCTTTGTCATCTATTTTTTGAGTTTTTAAGTTTTTGGGTTTATAAGTTTTTAAGTTTTTGAGTTTTTGAGTCCTTAGTTTTTATTCTTGGAGACAATTCCGCAAGAACATAAAAACTTAAAAACTCACAAACTTACAAACTTATTCTACATTCTCGTAAGCCTTGAGACGTTTCTCCTCGACGAGGTGGAAGTCCTTAGGGCGATATACGAAGTTGGAGCCAAGATACTTGTCACGCACAATCTCGTTGGCGGCAAGCTCTGGCGGTGTGCCTCGGAACAGGATGCGTCCCTCGAAGAGGAGGTAGGCACGGTCTGTGATACAGAGCGTCTCCTGCACGTTGTGGTCGGTGATGAGAATACCGATGTTCCTGTCCTTCAACTTCCACACGATGTACTGGATGTCCTCCACCGCGATAGGGTCAACACCTGCAAACGGCTCGTCGAGCATTATGAACTTAGGGTCGATGGCGAGGCATCGTGCTATCTCGCACCTGCGTCGCTCTCCACCAGAGAGGCGGTTACCCAGGTTCTTGCGTACCTTTTGGAGGTGAAGTTCGTTGAGAAGGTTCTCAAGATGCTCCCTCTGCTCCTCCTTTGACTTGTACTTCATCTCGAGGACGGTCATGATGTTGTCCTCCACGCTCATGGTGCGGAACACGCTTGCTTCCTGTGCAAGGTAGCCTACGCCCTTGCGAGCGTGGGTGCTCACTGGGTCGCGTGTAATCTCCTCGTCGTTGATGAATGTCTTGCCTGAGTCAGGGATGACAAGTCCGGTGGTCATGTAGAAGGATGTCGTCTTTCCTGCACCGTTAGGTCCAAGCAATCCGACAATCTCACCCTGTCGCACGCTGAAGCTTACATCGTTTACTACAGTTCTCTTTCCGTATGTCTTTACAAGGTGACGAGTGTAGAGAGTTTGTCTGTCGTCCGAGTATTCGGGTCTCTCCTTGTCACCTGCGTTAGTAGTTGCAAATTCCATATTAATTCAAAATTGAAGACAAAAATACGAATACTTTACCGATAAATCACTTTGTAAATATAAAAACTATGTTAAAAAGCCTCCACTTTCCTATATTTTGCCTAATTTTGTCCCGAAAATGTAAAATATATGATAACTGTAAAATCATCATTGACTGCTCTCGGACAATATGTTCAACTTATGGGTCGTGTCTGTTCAAGGCCTGACCGTATGCGAATGTTCCTAAAACAGTATGTGACGGAGATGTACCAGCTCGGTTATAATTCCATACCAATCGTACTCGTCATCTCCTTCTTCATAGGTGCCGTAATCTGTCTTCAGATTAAGCTTAACATCCAGTCGCCTTGGATGCCTCGAATGGTAGTGGGCTACACCACTCGTGAGATTATGCTCCTTGAGTTCTCCAGTTCCATCATGTGCCTTATCCTCGCAGGTAAGGTAGGCTCAAACATTGCTTCGGAGGTGGGTACCATGCGTATCACCCAGCAGATTGACGCCCTCGACATAATGGGAGTGAACTCGGCAAACTATCTTATCCTGCCAAAGGTAACAGGCTTGATGACCATCATGCCTATCCTCGTTACCTTCAGCGTGATGGCGGGTATTCTTGGTGCTTACGCCACGTCGCTTATGGGCTACACGTCAGTAGCAGAGCTTGACGAGGGTTTCCGCTACCAGTTTAACCAGTGGTTCTTCTGGTGCGGTATGATTAAGGCTGTGTTCTATGCCTTCATCATCACCTCCGTTTCCTCATACAAGGGCTATACAGTGGAAGGCGGCTCAGTGGAAGTGGGAAAGGCAAGTACGGATGCCGTGGTACACAGTAGCATCCTCGTACTCTTCTCCGACATATTCCTGACGAGCATATTGACTTAGAGCCCCCCGACCCCCAAACTTAGCGAAGCGGTCTCACTGACCGCAGGGAAGTAACGGGGCGGCCTCCGGGTAAGGGCTAGATAATCTAGATATTCTAGTTAATCTAGTTTTTTCTAGAGCTTCTAGATAATCTAGGCCTTCTAGATTCTCTAGAGCCACTAGAGACTAAGTACTGACTCACTACTGACTAAGTACTGACTCTCGACAGAAATTTACGATAAGCCTTACGAGAGAATCTCGAAGGGCTACCGAAGGGTTAACGAAGGATGAAAGACGGCAAAAATGATGCGTTTTTTACGATAAGGGTATCGGTTTGCCATGTTCGTAAGACACACGAAAGGCATTAGACAAACAACAAAGAAAGATGATTGAACTAAAACACTTATATAAGTCCTTTGAAGACAAGGACGTACTCAAGGATATTAACGCAACGTTCAACAACGGAAAGGTGAACCTGATTATCGGACAGTCAGGCTCGGGTAAGACCGTGTTGATGAAGAACATCGTGGGACTTTTTGAACCTACAAAGGGGCAGATTCTCTACGATGGACGTGACTTCGTGTCTTTAGGCAAGAAGGATAAGATTCTTCTCCGCAGGGAGATGGGTATGATATTCCAGGCTGCGGCTCTCTTTGACTCAATGAACGTGCTTGAGAATGTCATGTTCCCACTTGACATGTTCTCCGACATGCCATACGAGGACCGTGTGAAGCGTGCCAAGGACTGTCTTGCACGTGTGAACCTCACAGGCTCAGAGATGAAGTTCCCTGGGGAGATATCAGGTGGTATGCAGAAGCGCGTTGCCATTGCACGTGCCATCGTACTCCAGCCTAAGTACCTCTTCTGTGATGAGCCAAACTCAGGTCTTGACCCTAAGACATCCATTGTCATTGACGAACTTATATCAGGTATTACCCATGAGGATAATATCACTACCATAGTCAACACCCACGACATGAACTCCGTGATGGGTATTGGCGAGAACATCACGTTCATCTGCAAGGGTAGGGCAGAGTGGCAGGGAGCAAACGTGGACATCATGGATGCTACCAACAAGGAGCTTGAGGACTTCATCTTCTCAAGCGACATACTCCGTCAGGCTAAGCAACTTCACGACCAAAAGAAAGGTATAAGGTAATGGTAGTTTGTATTGCAGAGAAACCATCCGTGGCTCGCGACATTTGTAATGTCCTTGCCACAAAGCAGGGTATTGCCGTGGACTCGCGCAGTACCGCTAATGGCTATTGGCAATGTGGAAACTATCAGGTGACCTGGACTTTCGGACATCTGTGCGAGTTGAAGGAACCACATGAGTATCAGCCAAGGTGGAAACGCTGGGATGTGTGGGACCTTCCTATGATTCCTGAACGCTTTGGAATAAAGCTGAAGGAGGATGATGGTATAAAGAAACAGTTTTCCGTAATAGAGAAACTGATGCAGAATGCCGACGGTATCATCAACTGTGGTGATGCGGGGCAGGAGGGAGAACTTATCCAGAGATGGGTGATGCAGAAAGCTGGGGCAAAGTGCCCAGTGAAGCGTCTCTGGATTTCGTCGCTTACTCCTGAGGCAATAAACGAGGGTTTTAATACTCTGAAAGACCAGAGCGAGTACCAGTCACTCTATGAGGCAGGTCTCAGTCGTGCAATAGGCGACTGGACGCTTGGCATGAATGCTACTCGTCTCTACACCATGAAATATGGACAGAACAAGCAGGTGTTGAGTATAGGACGAGTGCAGACGCCAACGCTTGCACTTATTGTCCGTCGCCAACTTGAGATTGAGAACTTTGAGCCAAAGCAGAGCTTCGTACTCTCCACTCTCTATCGCGATACCAAGTTTACGGCTATTGCGCATGACGAGGAGGCTGAGGCAGAAGCACAGGCTGAGATGGAGGAGGCGCAGAAGCAGGGCAAGACGGTGAAGGCAAAAGGACCTGTGTTCCGTCAGGTGGAATACTTGACGGAGGCAGAGGGCATGGCTGTGCTTGACGCCATAAAGGATAATCCGCTTACCATCTCCGACATTCAGAAGAAGAAAGGTTCTGAGGCACCGCCGCGTCTCTATGACCTTACGTCGCTTCAGGTTGACTGTAACCGTAAGTACGGATTCTCTGCCGACCAGACGCTTCAGGTCATACAGAGTCTTTATGAGAAGAAGTTTACGACCTATCCACGTGTTGATACCACTTTCCTCTCGGACGACATATATCCTAAGTGCCCGGGCATACTTGCAGGCATAAAGGGATATGAGCAGTTCACGCAGCCACTTGCAGGAACAAAGCTCAACAAGTCAAAGAAGGTGTTTGATTCAAGCAAGGTGACAGACCACCATGCTATCATTCCTACGGGTGTGCCGGCCGTAAACCTCACGGATTACGAGAAGATGGTCTATGACCTCATTGCACGTGCATTCATAGCCGTGTTCTATCCAGACTGTAAGTTTGAGACAACCACCGTCTTCGGCGAAGTACCTATGACGGGAAAGGACGAGAAGGTACTCTTCCGCACAAGTGGCCGCAAGGTTCTTGATGACGGTTGGAAGGTTATATATAAAAAGGATGTGGTTGTGGCAGAAGATGGCGCAAGCACAGACATGGAGGAGGCAAACACGCTGCCTTCATTCTCAAAGGGCGAGTCGGGTCCTCATGTCCCTTCGCTTGCTGAGAAATGGACACAGCCGCCTAAGCCTTACACCGAGGCTACGCTCCTGCGTGCCATGGAAACTGCAGGTAGGTTTGTGGACAACGAGGAGTTGCGCGATGCCATGAAGGAGAACGGAATAGGCCGTCCTTCTACACGTGCCGCCATTATAGAGACTCTTTTCAAGCGTAGGTACATACGCAAGGAACGCAAGAATCTTATTGCCACTCCAACTGGTGTGGAACTTATCGGCATCATACGTGAGGAACTCCTGAAGAGTGCGGAACTTACCGGACAGTGGGAGAAGAAGTTGCGTGATATAGAGCATCATACATACGAGGCTCGCCAGTTTATTGCGGAGCTAAAGCAGATGGTGACGGACATTGTCAATACTGTGCGTAGTGACAACTCCAACCGTTCTGTGGCAATAACGACGGATGAGGACTTGAAGAAAAAGACTCCACGCAAGAAGTCTGAGCCAAAGGCAGGTGCTGCTGCATCAGCGAGTACGTCTGCGTCAGCAGGTTCTTCGTCAAATACTGCTGCACCAGCAAACACTCCAGCACCTTCTGCAACTAAAGCCGAGCCAAAGGGTGAGGCACCAGCAGGATTCCGTCCTAAGAATGACAATAAGCCTTCTGTCAAGGCAGACGTTGAGGCTATCAAGGCATCATACAATCCTGACGAGATGATAGGTATGCCTTGTCCGCTGTGTCATGAAGGTAAGATTATAAAAGGTAAAACCGCTTATGGTTGTTCACGTTGGAAAGAAGGATGTACTTACCGCCAGTTGTTTTAAGTGTTGCTAACGCTTTACTTGGAGGTAGTTAAAAAGGAGTAAAAAAGAAGTTAAAGTGGAGTTAAAAAGACGATAGCCTAATCGTGAATTTCAGATTTAAGCGTCCCGAACGCATAGATAATAGATTAAATATTTGACATTCCCATCATTCGTCTCTTTAACTTCCTATATAACTCCATTTTAACTTCAATTTAACTACAAGTTAAAGTTGAGTTATGAATAACCCTTGTCTTTCCACAATAAAAGGCGAAGCTTTACGTTAGTATTTAATGTATGCGTGACAATAGATGGCTTTTTATGAAATATAAATGGATGTGCATCGTGGCATTGCTCCTTGTGCTGTATTCCTGCTCAAATGCCAATGTTGCCCAGAAGAAGGGTGAGCAGAGTATGGCTATAGGTGAATACTACAATGCGTCAGTCCACTTCAAAAAGTCTTATTCGGCAACGCCAGCCAAGGATAAGGCTAAGAGGGCAGAGAGGGCTTTCCTGTTAGGAGAGTCCTATCGTCGTTTTGGCTCTTCCACAAAGGCTATGGCTGCATATCAGAATGCCGTGCGATACAAGCATCGTGACAGTACGGCACTCTATTACCTCGGTCAGCAGCAGTTACGATGCGGACAGTATAAGCAGGCAGCCGAGAGCTTTGCTTCCTATCTCGAGCTTGACCCCGACAATGCCCTTGCAAAGGCAGGTCTTGAGTCTGCAAAGCTCGCTCCAGAGTGGAAGGAGAACCCTAATCTATATATAGTAAAGAAAGAGACAGCGTTCAACTCCCGTCGTTCGGACTTCTGTCCTATGTTTGTGAATGCAGAGGCAGACCAGATAGTCTTTTCAACAACGCGTGACGACACGGAGGGTGACGACATAAGCGGCATTACGGGCGTGAAGTTTGCGGACTTGTTCTTCTCCAAGAAGAATGAACAGGGCAAGTGGTCAACGCCAGAACCAATAGAGGGTGGGGTGAACACGGAATATGACGAGGGAGTAAGTTGCATGAGTCCAGACGGCAAGACGATGTACTTCACCCGTTGCTCCAGCGACCCAGACTACCCACGCTTTGCCGAGATATGGAAAACGACACGTAGTGATGCCTCTTGGGGCTCACCAACCAAGTGTGACATAAGTAACGACACCCTTTCTTCCTTTGCACATCCAGCCGTTTCGCCGGATGGCCAGTGGCTCTACTTTGTCAGCGACATGCCAGAGGGAATGGGCGGTCTTGATATATGGCGTACACGAATCACGTCCGCCGGTTTTGCGGGCATGGAGAACGTAGGTGCGCCTATCAACACTCCGGGTGACGAGGCTTTTCCTGTGTTCAAGCCAACGGGCGAATTGTTCTTCTCAAGCGACGGACATCCGGGCATGGGCGGACTCGACATCTTCAAGGCAACGCCTAAGTATGAGGACGATGGCCCAGAGTATGGCGACAATGACGAACCACGTGGTGCACCTATAAGTTGGACGGTGGAAAACCAAGGCTATCCACTCAATTCAAGTGCCGATGATTTCGGTATGACATTTGAGGGAGTACATAGCCGTGGCTATTTCTCGTCAAACAGGGCAGACGGAAAAGGCTTTGACCACGTATATTCATTCGAGCTTCCTGAGATAGTACAGTCCGTTACAGGATGGGTATATGAGAAGGATGGCTATGAGTTGCCAGAGGCACTTGTGTACATGGTCGGCAATGACGGTACGAATGAGAAGTTGAGCGTGAGAGGCGACGGCTCATTCACGCAGGTCATCAAGCCGGGAGTGGAATATCTTTTCCTTGGCACGTGCAAGGGCTATCTTAATGTCAAGAACGAGTTGAAGGTAGAGCCGAGCGAGGACAGCGAGGAGTATGTCCTTCAGTTCCCACTGCCACCTATCAACGTACCAGTGCTGATTGACAATATCTTCTACGGCTTTGACAGCGCTGACTTGACACCAGAGTCAACCGTGTCACTTGACAAGCTCGTCACGCTCCTTAACGACAACTCCAACGTAACCATCGAGCTTGGCGCACACTGTGACTATCGAGGCGTGGACATCTATAACCTTGACCTCTCCCAGCGACGTGCCCAGTCCGTTGTTAAGTATCTCGTGGAGCATGGCATCAGCAAGGAACGTCTTACAGCCGTGGGATATGGCGAGACACAGCCAAAGGTTGTCACTCGCAAGCTTGCATCACAGCATGACTTCCTCCAGGAAGGTGACGTCCTCTCCGAGGAATTCATCACCCACCTCACTGAGGAACAGCAAGAAATATGTAATGCTCTCAACCGTCGTACCGTATTCAAGGTACTCCGTACTACGTTCCAGGAACAAGGAGAGAAATAACCCCATGTTCTTTTTAGGGTAGCATGATTCATCATAAATTTGCCACGAATTATCATTAATACTTTTTATTTTCTTGAATAGCCATAAATAAACTTATTGGAGATTTCAAAAAATAAATTTATGATAATTCGTGGCAAATTCATGACAATTTATGCAAAAGTAAATTCATGTCTCACATAAATCTTCATGTACATATAAATAATTGAGCCGGCTCGTTTTTTAATCGAGCTGGCTCAATTTTAAAATGAGCTAGGACTTTTCAGAATTGAGCTAGGACTTTTGTGGCATCGACCTTGCTCGTTTCTGAATCGACCACGATGAATTTCAAATTCACCTTGATGAATAGGTAATCCACCGTGATGGATTGGAATAGTGAAAAGAAAAAAGGAAGCAGACCTTCGCATGAAAGTCTGCTTCCTTTTTTTATGTTGCAGTGTGTGTCCTACCGTAAATCCATAGAACTATGTTGTTCGTCCTACCGTATAGCCGTAGAACCTCACAACAGCAAAACCGCCTTACTTAAATATCTCATTCAGGATATGCGCTAAGCGGAGGCCACCATTGAGGAACTGACGCTCGATGACTGGTGTCCATGTGCGAACATACTCGAATGAGAGGTTTACGTCTGTTGGAGTACCCTTGTATATCTCCTCTGAGTAGGCGTGTGACTGACGTGCCCAGTCGTAGAGGTCGCCGCTAACGATGGTTGCAATGGCAGCCTTGTCCGTGATGTCAAGCTCCTCTGCCCACTCTGTGTGAGTCCAGTCGTGTGACCTTGCAGGAAGTGCGCCGTCCCATACGGAATGGAGGTTCATCTCCTTGTTGAAGAACTTCACCTTTATTGTGTTGCCGCCCAAGTCCTTTGGATAGCCAAGGTGCATAGGCTGGTGAAGGTCGCCCATGAGGTGTACGAGGAACTTGATGGCAAGTTGCTTTTCCTCACGTGAGGTGCTGTTGCTCTTGAGAGTCTCAATCTGGGCAGTGATGGCAGTTATCACGTCACCCTTCTCCTGATGAGGGGCAGTGGCTACGTCCTTGCCTTCGTCTATGTCGAAGTAGTGCCATGTCTTTGAGTATTTGTACTCAGGCATGTTACTTGCGTCGTCCATCCAAGGAGCCCAGTAGATGATGGTCTTGCCGTCGAGAAGTGCGCTTATCTTCTTCTGGGTTTTCTTTGTGAGGTGACGCTGGGCGATGGCTGCAGTAACGTCGTGTCCCTTCTTGTCCCATGAGTAGCATGGGAGGGAACAAGTAACAGTAGCGAGTGCTACGACAAATGTCTTTAAGACAGAATGGATTCTGTTCATAATCTAAGTTTAATAATTTTTTTTTCTACCTGAAAAATGGGGTTAATGGTATAAACAATATATTTTGTTTGTCGGGTGCAAAGGTAGGTATTCCAATCAAGAAATAATAGCAAAATTGAACGATTTTCACATCTGTTAGACTATAAGGATAGTACATTAGTCCATAAACACCAATGTGGTATTTATTTTTGTGCGGAAATAATATTATACGGAAAATAATGAGTACCTTTGCCACGTATTTAGGAACAAAGAATAATAACACGAAATAGAAAAAAGAATGAAAAGATTCCTCTTAACCTTACTGACAGTCGTTTCTTGTGCTGTCTGTTTCGCTCAGTTCTCAACACCAGTCAAGGTAACTGGCAGCATCAAGGAGACAAGCGCGACAGAGGCAGTTATTACGTTTAATGCAGCCATTGACGCAGGTTGGCACATGTACTCCACACAGGTGGTGAAGGACGGTCCTACTCCTACGACAATCAACATCGAGAAGATTTCTGGTGCAAAGCTTGATGGCGCACTCAAGACGGCGACTGCTCCGATTAAGCGTTTCGAGGAGATGTTTGATGCAGACGTGTTCTTCTTCGAGAAGTCTGCTACATTCGTTCAGAAAGTTATTCTTACCGGTGGCAAATACGAGATAGAAGGTTACCTGCAGTTTGGTGCCTGCAATGATGCCAACTGTATTCCTCCTACATCATTCGACTTCAAGTACAGCGGCGAGACAAAGGCAGCCCCAAAGGCAGAGCCAACCGTGAAGGAGGAAGAGAAGGCAGCGGAGGAAACCGTTGTAGAGGAGGCAGCCGGTGACAGCGTGGCAGAAGACACAGTTGTTGAGGCTACGCCAGCAAACGACCTTTGGTCTCCAGTGATTGACAAGCTCAGTGCCTTTGACGAAGGCGGTAATGCAAACGCAACGGACAATCCGCTCTGGTACATCTTCGTCCTCGGATTCGTTGGAGGACTCGTGGCTCTCGTCACTCCATGCGTATGGCCAATCATACCAATGACCGTCAGCTTCTTCCTCAAGAAGGGTACGACAAAGAAGTCAACACCTGAGGAGATTGCTGCTGCAAAGAAGCGAGGCATTCGCGATGCTATCATCTATGGTCTTAGCATCGTCGTGATATATGTTGCACTCGGACTCATCGTTACGGGTGCTTTCGGAGCAAGTGCCCTCAACTCACTTGCAACGAATGCGGTGTTCAACATCATCTTCTTCCTCATGCTTCTCCTCTTCGGAGCAAGCTTCATCGGAGGATTTGAACTCACGCTCCCTTCAAGTTGGACAAATGCCGTGGATAGCAAGGCAAACAGCACAAGCGGTCTGTTGAGCATCTTCCTCATGGCATTCACCCTCGTACTTGTTTCTTTCTCTTGCACAGGACCAATCATTGGCTTCCTTCTTGTCGAGATGGTGACAAGCAGCATCGTGGGTCCAACAGTCGGAATGCTCGGATTTGCCATTGCGCTTGCACTTCCTTTCACTCTCTTTGCTCTGTTCCCAACAATGTTGAAGTCAGCACCAAAGAGCGGTAACTGGATGAACAACGTGAAGGTGACTCTCGGATTTGTTGAACTTGCATTCTCACTCAAGTTCTTCTCCGTGGCTGACCTTGCATACGGATGGGGACTCCTCGACCGTGAGACATTCCTCGCTCTCTGGATTGCCTTGTTTGCACTTCTCGGAGCATACCTCATCGGTTGGATTCGTTTCCCACACGATGAGGACGAGTATGACGACGAGGGTAATGTTATCGTAAACCAGAAGACGAGCGTGCCACGCTTCTTCATGTCGCTTGTGGCATTTGCATTCGCAATATACATGGTTCCAGGTCTCTGGGGCGCACCACTCAAGGCTGTAAGTGCCTTTGCACCACCAATGAAGACTCAGGACTTCAACCTTGTGAAGGAACAGGAGGTTAAGCCTATGTTCACAGACTATGAGGAAGGAATGCGCTATGCCAAGGCTCACAACAAGCCTGTAATGATTGACTTCACAGGTTATGGTTGTGTAAACTGCCGTAAGATGGAGGCTGCCGTGTTCGTTGACCCAACGGTTGCAGACATAATGACAAATGACTACGTGCTTATCCAGCTCTATGTTGACGACAAGACTGCTCTTCCAGAGACAATGGAGATAATGGACAACGGCACTAAGCGTAAGCTCCGTACAGTCGGCGACAAGTGGAGCTACCTCCAGTCAAGCAAGTTCGGTGCAACAGCCCAGCCATTCTATGTACTCCTCGATGCTGATGGCAATCCACTCAACAAGTCATATTCTTATGACGAGGATGTGGATAAGTTCATCAAGTGGCTCAGGGTGATTAAGAATTAATATTTAATATTTAATGAGGAATTAGGAATTGTTTACAATTAGGAATGAGGAATCAGGAATGAGGAACTAAGCGAAGCGGTCTCACTGACCATAGGGAAGTAATTGATACTTTTCCAACACAGAGAACACAGAGGACAAATAAATTTTGTTTTCTTTTGTTTTCCTATGTTTTACTTCCCTTTGGTCAGTGAGAGAAGTTCTTTTGTTTTTCTAATTGGCGCGTGTCGCGCACCGAATATGAGTGAACCAGCATGTTAATTACTTCCCTACGGTCAGTGAGACCGCTTCGCTTAGTTGTTAATTATTAATTGTTAATTGACTTGAGTCATTGCCTCATCTATATACTCCCTAAGAAAATAATAAGAGAGAACAAGAAAAATTATTATATAAAAGCTAAGAGATGGAGTTTTGAGTGCTACTAATTGCTCATTACTACCTACGTACACGTCACCTCGGCGCGAGGATAACTAAAGTTCCCTCCCTATATGGAGGGCTGGGGTGAGTCTAATTACATTTAGTTTTCAGGATACTATTAGCAAATTGGTTAGTTATAATGAGATTTAGGGCTTATTTAAGTGTTCTATTATCCATTTATGTGTTCGTGGCTCACGGACAGTTATTAAGAGAACAGTTCTTTACTCAGGGTACACCTGCTATGACAAGGAGTTCACGCTTTGGCGGTCCTATGACCACTCCTTGGGCAAGCAAGGTGGACAGTGAGAATGTTCTTGGTGAATATCCACGTCCTATTATGGAACGCGCAGATTGGAAGAATCTTAATGGTTATTGGGATTATGCAATATGCGACAGTGGTGCTGTGCGCCCTGACGAGTATGATGGTAAGATTCTTGTGCCTTTCTGCGTGGAGTCCCATCTGTCGGGTGTGAAGAAGGCTGTCACCAAGGATAATGAACTGTGGTATCACCGCACG
>JAFZVY010000057.1 GCA_017617575.1 Bacteroidaceae bacterium
ACTCTCGACCACCTTCCCAGGTCGCAGATTCATCGTGGACGAAGTGATGGATTTCTCTTCCAAGTTATTAAAGACACTCAAGCGCACCGTACCACAAGCCAACATAACATCACGCGGATTTGTCCTCACGGCAGACGAACTACGCAAACGGGCAGGTATCAAGGACGGTGGTTCCGTCTATCTCTTCGGCGCAACAGTAGGAGGAAGAAAAGTCCTGATAAGGTGTAGCAAATGCCCTACAAGCATATAAACATTCTTTTTGACGCAATAAAGAAATAAGGAAAGTTGTCCGATGCCCGTCCGATGGGCTTCGGACTTTTTTCTGTCCCGACGGACAAAAAGTTTGTTCACGACAAACTTTTCACGGAAAGGCGTATTTCAGTTAACGTTATAAAAACAAAAAAAGAAGAACCAAATTGGTTCTTCTTTTACTTAGTTGCGGGGGTCCGACTCGAACGGGCGACCTCCAGGTTATGAGCCTGGCGAGCTACCAACTGCTCCACCCCGCGATGTTAAATCGTGTGCTCTTTTTCAAAAGCGATGCAAAGGTAGGGACTTTTTCCGAACTGACAAACATTTTATCAATATTTTTGTCGAAAAATATGCTTTATAACATATTTTAGAATGTAAACAACAATAAATATCCAAAAATGCTCTGTTTATGCTCGCAATTATTACTACTTTACATACGTTTTCCTTCCGAGCCTTTCCATCTTTATTCGGTTGGAACCTTTGCGAAGGTAGATGCCATCGCAGGTGGCGATGTCAAGTCCGTCGAGTATGCCGCCATGACGATGGTTGGTAACATCGCCATATTGAGAAAGCATCTTGAGGGGGAATAGACCGTGAACGGTTTCCTTGAGTTTAGGATTGTCCGTAATGACGCGACGAAGCATGAAACATCCGGAGAAAGCACCAGCCTCCACCTCTCCTATGTTGCGAGGAAGGAGGACTTCCTCCAATCCGCAGCATGAGTGGAAAGCCTGTCCAAGTACCTTGTTCACGCTTGACGGCAGAATGACCTTCTTGAGGTTATTGCAGAAAGCAAAGATACAAGGGGAGAGGGTGCGTGATACGGTAAACATATCAATATAGTAGCGTCCACCTTCCTCCACGAACTTATAACCCGTGCCCTTTGCCATGTTTGTCTTTTGGAAGCTATGGAACTGTTCTGGTGTCATTTTGCTGAAGTCGTACGCCACGTTTCCACCAAAGATGCCAATGTCCGTGTATTTGCAATCCTTGGCAGGAATACGCATATAAGCATTCTCCGTATCATTCACGAATTGTACTCCGGAGATGTCAAGATGGGAAAGTACGCCCGATGACTTGTCTCTCGTAAACTCGTCGTCGGCACATAGCATCCTGCGAAGGTAACGCACATCTTCGCCATTCATCTTGCCTGTTATGGTAAGACGAGTAACGGACATCGCCTTTGTCTCTGGCAAGACTCTCTGTAACGTACCCGGAACGGATAGGTGAACCTGACGACTCACCTCTGCAACGGATGCTTTTGGCTTGATGTCGCACACCACATTACTTATTATGTCCGGCATATTGTCGTCCTCGCATAAGTCTGGATGCAGGACAAGGCGGTAGTAACCGTTGCCAGCTCCGTACCAGCCGAGGTTGTAATGCAGGTAAAGCCCCTTGCAACCATCGCATACAAAGGCATGCTCGCCACCAGAGAGGATGACAGGTTTGCGTGCTTCAAGGTTTGTACGTATAGTGTTTTCGGTCAAGAGGGTCATTCCACTTTGAATGTACCTACATTCCGGAGAATAGCCCCAGAAGTTTACCAAGGCTGAACGTGCGTGAAGGGCATTTGACGATGTGCTAAGGTTGGCAAACTGGCTTGCGATGGATACGGCACAAGCCTCGACGAGTGAAGCCACCTGTGAGTAATCCTCGCCCTTTACCTTCTCGCGACTATATGATGGAGATATGTTGTCCCATGATATGCCTATGTCCGAGAAATCCTTCTCCATAACATCCCGAACGGAGGTGTAAGTGAATGTTCCCTTGCCACGTTGCGGATAGCGGTAGTAGTACATTATCTGAGCCATCGCTATCGCCATACATCCTGCTGGCTTGTGACTATTGACCAACGGTATTTCGGGGCACTTTAGGTTGTAGGGCGAGAGTTGTCCCCAGCAAATCTTGCCAAGAAGTGGCGAAACGGTATTGTGCATCGCCCCACCTTGCTCTGTCTGCGAGTGAAGTCCCTTGTGCGCCATGGCAACCAACTGGTACTTGTATGTGTTGAGCAGGATGTTGCTCCATGATGATTCGGGATTGGAGAATATGTTGCCAACGGAATAGGCGAGTATGCGATTGTCCACGACCGAAGCATAGCGGTTACCAACAACTATGACGAACGCACCTCCCTTCGTGTCTTCCAACACTACCAGTTCATCCGAGGTGTGCGTAGCCTTGAGGTTCAGTCGGGTGCCGTCACAACCGTTTGCAATAAGCCAGCTACGACCTATCGCCTCTTCCGACTGTGCCATCAGCATAACTGATGTAAAGAATGACAGAATGAATATAATGCTATGCTTCATACCTTTAACCCCAAGAATTAAAACTTTCCGCAGCAAAGATAAATATTCTCTCCGATATTTTTCATATATTTGCAAAAGAAAAAGAGAATTTGGCAAAAACGACATTTTCTTTTTACTCCGAAAAAATATAAGATGGTTTTCAAACTTTCAGACGACATAACATTTCCAAATCCAATATATGCGGAGGATGACGGACTCTTGGCAGTTGGTGGCGACCTCTCCATCGACCGCTTGCTGCTGGCTTATAGCTACGGCATATTCCCATGGTACGCCTTCAAGGAAGGGTTGATAGAATGGTGGTGTCCAAAAGACAGGTTCGTCATATTTCCTGACAAGATACATATCTCCCACTCCATGCGTACGCTTATGAGGAAGGGACGCTATGTTTCTTCGCTCAACATGGCTTTTGATGACGTTATACACCAATGTGGACAGTTGCGCATCGAACAGGAAGGTGCGTGGTTAGGTCCTGACATGGAAGAAGCCTACAAACGTCTGCACGAACAAGGCTTTGCGAGTAGCGTAGAGGTGTGGGAAGTGGCAGACGAGCGAGGCTATCCTGTGGAGAAGCGACTTGTCGGCGGCCTCTATGGAGTGTGTATAGGTAGGTGTTTCTTTGGTGAGAGTATGTTCTCGCTTGTGCCAAGCGCGTCAAAGATAGCCCTTATCTTCCTTGCCAACGTAATGAAGGAGATGGGAGGAGTGATGATTGACTGTCAGTTTGAGACCGCCCACCTCAAGAGTATGGGAGGCGAGCATATCACCTACGAAGAATATATGAAATATGTAAAAATGGAATAAAATACGAGCGGAAGTAAAAATAATTAGCTCTCCGCACTTGTATATTCAAAAAAAGGTCTTACCTTTGCATCCGCAATTTGCACCAAGGATGCCGAAATGGTGGAATGGTAGACACGAGGGACTTAAAATCCCTTGGGCATTGCGCCCGTGCGGGTTCGAGCCCCGCTTTCGGTACTCACTTCTTAACGTCTGGATGAATGTATGTGTTCATCCAGACGTTTTTCTTTTTTCTCTAATTGTTAAGAACCTGCCAGCTTTGTTGGCTAAATTACCAAATTACCATTTTTGGGGATGTGCGCTACGCGCCAAAGAGAAAAACAAAAGAAAACATAGGAAAACAAAAGAAAACCAGATGGTTTTAAGTATAGATGCAAAAGTAAAAAATACTTTGTACAAACTTGTTAATTTGTTTTCTTTTGTTTTTTCTTCCTGTTAGTTAATGAGACCGCTTCGCTTAGTTCCAATTGATGCCTTTGGTGTATAATATATAAAAGAAAAGAATTTTCGTTCCTTCTCAAAAAAAAACTTGGTAAAACATTTGGGTGTTTCGTGGATTTTTCCGAGTTTTGCAACGGAGTCGCACACCAGATTGTTGCGGCTAAGTTTCTAACACCTAAAAACAAAGAATAAACTATGAACATCGAAATGCCAACTCTTCCATATGCTGCTAACGCTTTACAGCCTGTAATAAGCGAGCAGACGATTGGTTTCCACTACGGAAAGCATCTACAGAATTATGTTAACGCTCTCGCTTCTCTTGTCAAGGGTACTGAATATGAGGGTAAAAGCGTGGAGGATATCGTAAAGACAGCACCAGATGGCGCTATATTTAATAATGCAGGTCAGATTCTTAATCATGTTCTGTATTTCACACAGTTCCGTGCATCAGTCAAGGACAACAAGCCAAGTGGCAAGATAGCCAAGGCTATAGATGAGGCATTTGGTAGCTTCGACGAGTTCAAGACACAGTTCAGCCAGACGGCTGCCACGTTGTTCGGCTCTGGATGGGCGTGGCTCTCACAGACACCTGACGGCAAGCTCGTCATCACTAAGGAGGCAAATGCCGAGAATCCTCTCCGTAGGGGTAACAATCCTCTCCTTTGTATAGATGTATGGGAACATGCGTACTATCTCGATTACCAGAATCGACGTGCCGACCACATTAACGACTTGTGGCAGCTCATCAACTGGGATGAGATTAGTTCAAGAATGAAATAAATAAAAACAAAATATTTAATCTTAGCCAGTGCCGTGAGGCACACAAAAAAGCGTGTAGGAGACTTGTTCTCCTGCACGCAATTTTTATATGTATGTTACTTCTCTTTACTTCTTATGAGAAAGATTAGAAGTTATCCACGTGAACCTCGAAGTATGCCTGTGGGTGGGCACATACAGGACATACATCTGGAGCCTTTGTGCCGATGATGATGTGACCACAGTTGCGGCACTCCCATACCTTAACTTCGCTCTTCTCGAATACCTGGGCAGTCTTGAGGTTGTTCAACAAGGCACGGTAGCGATCCTCATGTCTCTTCTCAATAGCGGCAACCAATCTGAACTTTCTTGCCAAGTCTGCAAAACCTTCCTCCTCGGCTGTCTTTGCGAAGCCCTCGTACATATCGGTCCATTCGTAGTTCTCGCCATCGGCAGCAGCTGCAAGGTTCTCGGCTGTATTGCCAATACCGTTCAACTCCTTGAACCACAACTTAGCATGCTCCTTCTCGTTGTCGGCTGTCTTTAGGAATAACTCGGCAATCTGCTCGAAGCCTTCTTTCTTAGCCTTTGAAGCAAAGTATGTGTACTTGTTTCGTGCCTGACTCTCACCAGCAAATGCTGCCAATAGATTCTTTTCTGTTTGTGTTCCAGAATACTTTGTACTCATAGTGTTTGTTTTTAGTTAGTAATGTATGTTCATTTGTTTTGTGCGTAACCACTTTGCAAAGATATGAAAATAAAGCATAATGGCAAGCAAAAATGGTTATATTTTTCCCGAAGCGTAAAAGGGGGATGCTATGCCCCTCTTACTCCATCCTTATATATTGCTTTGCAAGTCCTCCCTCGCTTGTCTCCCTGTATATGGATGGGAGGTCGGAACCTGTCTCCATCATTACGGACAGAACCTTGTCGTACGAAACGAGGTGCTGGCCGTCGCTGAAGGTTGAGTATATGTTGCAATCCATGGCTCTTGCAGCCGCGTATGCGTTACGCTCGATACAAGGAATCTGAACCATTCCGCATACAGGGTCACACGTCATTCCGAGGTGGTGCTCAAGTCCCATCTCTGCTGCATATTCTATCTGGGCAGGACTGCCGCCAAACAACTGGTTGGCAGCTGCGGCAGCCATGGCACAGGCTACACCCACCTCTGCCTGACATCCTGCCTCGGCTCCTGATATGCTTGCCGAATGTTTTGCCACGTTACCAATCAAACCAGCCGTGGCTAAAGCCCTCAGGATGCGTATCTCGCTAAAGTTACGGCTTTGCCATAGGTGATAAAGGATACCCGGAACGACGCCACATGAGCCACACGTAGGGGCTGTCACGATAACACCACCTGCCGCATTCTCCTCACTTACCGCCAAAGCGTAGGAGAAGACCAAGCCGCGGCTGTGGAGTGATGCCGTATATCCTGCGGCTCTCACGTAATATTGTACAGCCTTGCGCTGGAGATGAAGCGGACCAGGAAGCACTCCTTCAGCCTGTATGCCTCTTTCCACGGCAGCCTTCATGGCTTCCCACACGTCGTGAAGGTAGTTCCAGATGTCTGCACCCTCGTTCAGTTCCACGTACTCCCAGAGGGTACGTCCGTTCTTGCGACACCACTTTAGTATTTCTGTCATAGAAGTCAATTCATACACGTCGCCCGTCTGCAGGTAGTCGCTTCCCTCCTCTTCGAGAGCGCCGCCGCCCACGCTGAATACCGTCCACTCGTCCACCACGTTGTCCGACTCGTCGCAAGCCACGAACTTCATGCCGTTAGGGTGGTAAGGGAGATATACGCTCGGTTTCCAGTACAAATCCACGCGCTTGCCGTCACGCTGGAGCACATCAAGGATGGCGACATCCGTTAGGTGTCCCTTTCCTGTGGCAGCAAGACTGCCGTAAAGTGTAACCTGAAAATGTGAACATTGGGGATGTCTCTTCAAAAATCTCTCTGAAGCAAACCTCGGTCCCATTGTGTGGCTTGACGAAGGACCTGTACCTATCCTATATAACTCCTTAATCGACTTCATATTATCCTGATGTTTGTGGGTTTATACTTGTTCATTTACAAATCTTATGCAAAGAAAAGCAAAATTTGCGAAATGGCAATACTGCGGACGCAATATTTTTTGTGCGCTTATATTGTTTTTGATAGTCTCATACAGGTCTCATGTTAGTCTCATAATAGTCTATACTTTGTCTCATACTTGTTTTTCACTTTAAAGTACGCTTGAATCAATCATTTTTTTGTAAATTTGCCACAAAGATGCGAAAGTCTTATTATGACAATCGAATTGACTATCTGAAAACAAAAACCAAAGAAGAAAATGAGTAATAGAAAGACGAATAGGATTGCAAGTTCCGATAAGATGATATTGTGTGCACCAAAGGATAATGGAATGGTGTTAAGTTACACGTTGAACGTATTCCTGAAATTCATAAAAGTTACTATAGCTTGCACAGCAGGCATGCTTGTTTGCGCATATCCCATAAAGATGATGGTTTCTTCGTTTAACAACGCTTTTGTTTTGGGGGGCTTGTTTATCCTTTTCTTTTATATCGGTTTTTGTGTTGCAGATCGACCTTTCAAATATTTTCACAAAATAGCTGACAGAGTATATCTCTATAAAGTAAGCAGGCACTCTTGGAAATATTTTTTCTATAGAGGATCTGACGGTGGATATGGTCTTGGGGCTATGATGTGTGCAACGTTATTATGTTTTGGCATTATGAACGTCGCCAACAACGATTCACAAGTAACAGATGATTCAACATATGCACCTTTGTTGTTAGCTTTATGCGTTACCGTATTTATTTTGTGCCTCGTCTTCTTAAACACATACAGGATATTTTACAAATGGAAGAAACGTCTTCCTCGCTCCACGGTTAAAATAGGTAAGGTAAAACAGAAAAGACAAATGTAATTCAAACCTCATCCGCAAACCATTATACTAATCTGCTTGCCTACCTCATTAATAACGGGCTTACCTACCCCATTATTAATCCGATTGGCATGCTGATTATTATCGGGGTTTGCAATTGTTCAAAAAAAGTGTTATCTTTGCAAAGCGTTTCGAGATGATACTCCGTGAACTTTACGAAAGCCCCTTAAGGCTGTATAATTAACTATCTAAAAACATAAAACTAAGAAGAAAATGATCAATTGGAAAACAAACAGAAAGACAAATCCAAGTCCTGAAAAGATAATGTGTGCACCACAGAATAACAGTATGGTGTTAAGTTACACATTGAAAGCATGCATGAAATACATAATGGTAACTTTAGCTTGCACAGCAGGTATGTTTGTTTGTGCATATCCTATAATGAAGTTGTGTTCTCCGATTAACACCATGTTCTTTTTGGTTATTGCTGTTATTCTTTATTATGTCGCTTTTCATGTTGCCGATCGTCCTTTCAAGTATATTTACACAGTAAGGGACAGACTTTACAGAGAACGTTTTTGGTATAGAACAGGGTTTAATGGTACTTATGGCTTTTGGGCTGTGGTATGCGCATTGATCACATGTTTATGTATTATGGACATTATCAACAATGGTTTCCATGCAACAGAAGAAACAACTCATATACCTTATGGGCACTTTGTTTTAATACTATGGTTATTATTCCTTAGTCTTGTCTTTCTATATACTTACTGGACATTCCGTGGATGGAAGAAGCGTTTCCCATGTTCCACAGTAAAAATATAGGAAAAGTGACGGACACAAAATAATCACAACCCTTTTATTAATGGGGGTTGCAATTGTTCAAAAAAAGTATTATCTTTGCAAAGCGTTTCGAGATGATGCTCCGTGAACTTTACGAATGTCTTACGAAGGGCTCACGAAGGGTTGTCGAAGGAATGGGGGTAGAAAACTATGCCCAGTCGTGAACAACGACACTAACGAATGTTTCAGAAGTTAATAGGCGTTAACTACGTGGAGTTAAAAGGAAAACGAAAATTTAGAAAATTAAAGAAAATTCTGTTTTCTTTATTTCCTTAAGCGTTTCGTAATCCTTACATCATAGAAAGAAAATTCATAGAATGTAAGATGAAAAATAATTTTCTTTAATTTTCTAAATTTTCGTTTCTAAAAAAATCCACGAACAATCAAACTCCCTTTAACTTTAAGCAAGTGAAACTTGCGAAACTCTAATTTCAAAAACTAAACCAAACTAACATTTTTACTTTTTTTTATGAAGAACAAGCATCTCGTTTCTTTGCTTACTTTGGCATCTGTATGCCTTTCCGCTGGTGCGGAGAATGACGGTACAAACCTTTGGTTTCAGAACAAGGCTAACAACGTGGCTAATGTTACGCTCAAGACAAAGGAGAGCGCAACAACGAATATTGCCGTGCGCGAACTGAAGAATGCGTGGGGCGGCGGTAGCGTTACCCTTGCCCGTGCGCCAAAGAAAGGTATGAAACAGGATGCGTTCACAATAAACCAGAAAGGTGGAAACGTGACCATCACTTCACCTTCGGATGCAGGACTCATGTATGGTGCTTACCATATCCTTCGCCTTGAGCAGACACTCGGCAAGGACGCTTATCGTGACACACTGTTCACAGAGACACCAGAGCACGACCTGCGCCTCCTAAACCATTGGGACAACCTCAACGGAACGGTGGAGCGTGGCTATGCAGGCAAGAGCATCTTTTGGGGTGACAAGCCACAGTCGTTCATCAACACCAAGACACGTACAGCCCTTACGGCAGCAAGGACTGCTATTGAGAGCTATGCCCGTGCAAATGCCTCTGTCGGCATCAACGGAGCGGTTATCAACAACGTGAACGCTTCGCCTAAGATGCTTTCAGACAGCGTACTCACTATGGTCAAGGCTTATGCGGATGCTTTGCGCCCATATAATATAAAGGTGTACCTTGCTGTCAACTTCTCAAGTCCTGTCGTCCTTGACGGACTGAAGACTGCCGACCCACTCGACAAGGACGTACAGAAGTGGTGGACAAAGAAAGCAAAAGAGATTTATGCCAAGATACCTGACTTCGGTGGTTTCCTCGTAAAGGCTAACAGCGAGGGACAGCCTGGACCTATGGACTTCGGTCGCACTCATGCCGACGGAGCGAACATGCTTGCCAAGGCACTCAAGCCATTTGGCGGAATAGTCATGTGGCGTGCGTTCGTCTATAGTCCAAGCGACCCAGACCGTGCAAAGCAGGCTTACATAGAGTTCAAGGATTTGGACAGCAAGTTTATGGATAACGTGATTATCCAGATTAAGAACGGTCCTATCGACTTCCAGCCACGTGAGCCATACAGCCCACTCTTTGGCGCTATGCCTAAGACACAGGAGATGGCAGAGCTTCAGATTACTCAGGAATACCTCGGACACAGCAACCACATCTGTTTCCTCGGAACGATGTGGGAGGAGTTCCTCAACGATATTAAGAAATACGCCAACTATACCGACAACCTCAAGGGCTACAAGTATCGTGCCATAGCAGGTGTGGCAAACGTGGGCGACGATGCCAATTTCTGTGGCAACACCATGGCACAGGCTAACTGGTACGCTTTCGGTCGTCTGGCTTGGAACTCCAACCTCACGAGCAAGGCTATTGCCCACGAATGGGTAAGCCAGAACATAGGCAAGGACAACAAGGCTTGCAAGACCGTGGAGGACATCCTCCTCATGAGCCGTGAAACTGTAGTTGACTACATGATGCCACTCGGCTTCCACCATATCTTTGCCGAGGGACACCACTATGGTCCTCAGCCTTGGCAGAATAATCCTGGACAGAGAGCAGACTGGCAATGCGTATATTATCACCGTGCCGATGCCAAAGGCGTGGGCTTCGACCGTACCGTCAAGACTGGTAGCGGAGCTACGGCACAGTATCCGGCTGCATTCGGCAACATGGTTGAGAATATCAACACCTGCCCAGACAAGTACCTCCTCTGGTTCCATCATGCCGACTGGAACCACAAGTGCCAGACAGGCAGGACACTTTGGAACGAGATGTGCTACCGTTACCAGAACGGACTTAACGGAGCAAGGGAGATGCTACGCAAGTGGAACTCAACAGAACCATATATTGACACACGACTTTTCAACGACATTCAGGAGAAGATGCACATACAGGTGCGTGACGCAGAATGGTGGAAAGATGCATGCCTGAACTACTTCCAGACGTTCAGCCATCAGCCTATTCCTGCCACAACAGAACCACCTGTTCACTCTCTTAACGAGGTGAAGCGAGTACGACTTGGCATAACAAATTACGAAAATCCATCTGCTAAGTTATTGAACTCTAGGCGTTGAAACGTAGCGTAAAATATGTGTAACGCTATGTAAAACCCCCGATTTTTGTTTTTCCTACATTTGCCAGCGAAAATTTTAATCAAAACAATTACTAACATTTATTTAATTTTTCGCTTATGAAAAACAAAAACCTCATGATGGGTCTTGGCTTCATGGCATTCTCAATGTCAATACAAGCACAGACAACACTCGTGTCTTTAGGTTTTGAGGATGCGGACAGCAAGTATCACACTACTGGCTCACTCTCAGGACTCGGTACTTATGGTGACTGGGTAAATCCTAAGGATGGTGACGAATGGAACGAAAAGAGTAAGGATGATCCAAAGAGCGGTGAATACTGTCTCCTCGCACAGAATAGTGCAAGTATCAACGGACAGAACTGGGACCGTGGTTTCAAGATTGGTAACCTCGAACTCAAGGAGAACACAGCTTACCGTGTAAGCTTCTGGTTGAAGGTCAACGACTCTTCTTTCTCAGACCCAGAAAGTGGAGACACAAAGAACACAGGTCTTCGTGCATGGCTCTCAAAGGGTATTGAGAACTATGACAAGAGCCTTTGTACAGCCAACGGTACTAACTATGGTATCGAGAAGGACGGTAACTTCACAGGTGAGTGGCAGCACTTCTCATTTGTATCTTACTACACTACTGCAGATATCATGAACAAGTACGTCAGCGAGAACCAGTCTTGGGTTGGTGACGCAGTTTGTCCTGAGAATCTTGGTGGTGACGGTACTAAGAAGTACAAGGATGTCTTTGAAAACCGCATTCCTGAGAAGTTCTTCGCTATCGTAAATATGCACAGCCCTGTAACATACGCCCTTGATGATATCAAGGTAGAAGAAGGTGTTACATTCAACGAGGCTACATACGACGGTTTCGTTATCCGTCTTGACTTCGGTTACAACACTAACGTGGCTGACCTTGCAAAGGCAAATGGTGGAACTCTCTCACTCAACACAAGCTCTGTAAAGGTTGTAAGCGACGGAACAGAAGTACCAGTTCACCTCTTCGAGGGAAAGCAGGATGGCTTTGTCTATCTTTTCTTTGACGAAGGCGTTCAGTTGGGTAATGACGTACAGGTTTCATTCACTCCAGATGCAGACTGTCCAATCAAGTACGCAGGCGAGAAGCGTCCAAGCTCTGACACAGAGACAGAGATGACAATCCTCGGTTTCGAGAACGAGACAGTTTACACAGTTGATGGTGAGTATGACGTATATTCTTCAGAGGCAGTTGCTCCTGTAATGCTTAGCGTAACTCCAGAGAACAACAGCTTCAACCTTTCAAAGGATGCATTCAAGGAGATTACTGTTAAGTTCGACAAGGATATCGACATTACAATGGCAGATGTTGTATGTATCACTAAGGATAACTTTGGTGAGCATCATACTTCAATTTCTGACATTAAGGTTGGTGAAGACCCTAAGACTCTCGTAATCTCTGTTCCAGAACTTACTGATGGAGAGTATGTCTTTGAAATCAATGATGTTGCTAACAATTTGTTGATTACATCAGATGACCCAATCCGCCTCACTTATGAAATTGGTAAGAGTGATTTTGTTGAGCAGGTTGATACAATCTACGCTTCACACTTCGATTCTGACTTGACTGGTGGTGTTCCAGAGGGTTGGTACACAAAGAACGCTGCAGGTGTTCACCAGTACGGATTTAACGATGAGGCTCGTACTTCACAGTTGAACTACAACTGGGGGGCTCAGCCAGGTGGTGGTGGTGCTCGTCTCTATGATGGATTCAGTGGTGACTTCACAAAGGCTCTCTACTGGGGTTCACGTGAAACTACCGAGGGTGTTTGTACATTCGGTCAGCTCGTTCAGGACTACCTCACTCCAGACGGTCTCAACCTCGTAGAGGATACTCCTGAGGATATCAAGAAGAGTGCACTCAGGCTTACTCCACGTAAGTATCAGATTACATTCCTCATGGCTGCTTGGAAGAATGCTCCAGTATTCACATTCACTCTCGAAGACCTTCAGGGCAATGTATACGCTAAGTTCACAGACTTCGTTGCATCACCAACTTGTGCTGATGATAATGGTAACAGATTGAATGGCGGTAAGGTTTCTGGTTCTGTAAAGTGCCAGTCAGACTTCACAGTTGAGAAGGAAGGCTTCTACGTTCTCAAGTTCGCTGCTCAGGATGCACAGTGGCAGGAGTTCCTCCTTGCTAACGTAACACTCACAACTATGCCAGCTAAGTCTGCTTACTACATGGGACTTATCGCTAAGGCTATTGACGATGCTCAGGCTGTATATGACAAGGTAACCGATCCAAAGCTTGACGGTGAGACAAAGGATGCTCTCAAGGCAGAAATCGCAAAGGCTACTGCTGGTATGGCTACATTCACAGCTCCATCAGAGGTAGAGGCTGAGGTTGACGCACTCAAGGCTGCTGCTGACGCTCTTACTACTCGTTCAGAGAACTTCGATAGCTTCAACAAGGCTAAGGAAGATATTGACTTGGCTCTCATCGACCTTGAGGTTACTAATGAAAAGTATCTCAAGTCTAAGTATGCAGTTGATGCACAGAATATCTTCAAACAGTACAAGGATGTTGACCCAAGCACTCTCAACGATGCAGACCTCGATGCTGCTACAACTAAGCTTACAGATGCTGCTAAGTACGTTGCTAACATCGCTTCAGCTGTTGATGCCCTCACATGGGGTGCTACAAAGGCTGCTATGATTGCTGAGAAGTTTGGTGTAACAGGCGAGAAGCTTGATGCAGTAAACGCTCTTACAGAGGATGACGCTAAGGTTATCGGCGCTCTCAACGGTGAAATCGCTTACGCTCTCGTATCTAAGCTTGCAAAGGGTGAAAGCATCGAGGGTCTCAAGGAAAGTGTATTCAACACAGCTATCATGTCTGAGGACCCAGAAGATGAGAATGAGCATCCAGAGGAGTTCAAGGGTATTGACCTCTCAAGCTTCGTTCGCAACTCTCACCTCTACCGTGTAAACGGTGTGGACGGTGTTCCAGGTTGGGTACTCAATCCAGGTGCTGAGGGCAGCAGCGTATCACTCGGATTCAACGCTGACCCATCAGAAGAGAACCCAGTAGTTGACTGTCAGGTTTCTTCTTACGGTAACAACAACTACGACCTCTATCAGGAAATCGAAGGCCTCCCAGCAGGTTACTACACACTCTGCATACAGACACGTACTCCACTCATCACTAAGGACGTTGATGATGTTCCAACAACATACTACTATAACGCTCAGAACGATGAGGGCACTTGGGACAAGTACATCTACGCTAAGGGTGATGACGACAGCGAAGGCGTTGCTCCATTCACAGGTGCAAGCGGTCTTGTAACTACATTCGTTAAGGAAATCAAGGTTACAAACGGCAAGCTCACTATCGGTGCAAAGGAGAACTACGTATCAGGTAAGGCTGTCAGCCACGAGAGCAACGAGGCTACAGACTTCTGGACAGGTACTTCATACCTCGACTACGTAAATATCTACTTCGTACGTGCAATTGACGGCTTCGACTACGCTGGTCTTGCAACTGGTGTTGAGAACGTAAATGCTTCAGCTGTCGTAACAGACATCTACTCTGTGGGTGGTATTCGTCAGAACAAGCTCGTCAAGGGTATCAACATTGTTAAGATGAGCGACGGCAACGTTCGCCGAGTAATCGTAAAGTAAACGGTTAATTAGAATATTATACAGCATTTAAGATGGAGGGTGTGTCATTCGTGGCACACCCTTTTTCTTATCCCCCTAAAGCTTTGATGAAATCATGCCAAAGCTTTCATTGGATTGAACGAAAGCTTTGAACGGATTGAACGAAAGCTTTAGATTGACTCAACGAAAGCTTTGGTGAAGTTGAACGAAAGCTTTGAATGATTCAAAGGAAAGCTTTGACCTATGCAAGTATGAATTTGAGTGCTCATGTCTTATTTTTATGCTTTACTTCATAATTCTTCATTCTTCATTTTTCATTCTTCATTTATTTCCCTAACTTTGCACCCATCAACAAAACTAATCCTAATGAACTTCAAAACTATTACTAACAAAGTATTACTAACCGCCGTAGCATTACTCCTGACTCCGATAGCCGCCAAGGCACAGGGCGTAAACACCTACGACTCGAAGAAAGGTCTGTCAAGCACTCAGGTACAGACTATATACGAGGACAGCAGAAACAACATTTGGATTACGACACGAAACGGTCTCAACCGATTCGATGGCGTAAAGATGAATAATTACCATCATGTCGAGGGTGACGAACAATCTCTTCGATATGACATCACTAACTGTGTGTTTGAATATGACAAGGAACACATCCTCGTCGGTATGGGTTCAGGCATACAGTCCTATAGCCATGCAACGGACAAATTCACCGATGTTCCTTTTATCACAGACAATGGCGACACCATTGGCATCCACATCATCAGTTTCTCTCGTCTGAAGTCATCAGGCGACGTATATGTGTGTGCCGCTTCGTTCAGCGCATCCAAGATAATGAAGGATGACAACGGAAACCTATATGCCAAGAGCATACAGGACTTCAACACGAACGATGGCAGACCTGTTCAGATATTCGAGGACAGCAAGGGCACAGTGTGGGTTCTGGACAACCGCGCCAACATCTACATCAAGCAGAATGGAAAGATGCGCCAAGTCACCTCGTCACTCAACATCCGTCGCCTGTGCGAAAGCTCTTCAGGCAACATCTACGCAGGTTCCACTTCCGAGGGCTTGCTCATATACGACAGAAAGAAAGGCATGTTCAAGCCAGCATCCAACATCGGCAACAACAATGAGATTTGGTCCATAAGCCCATGGACAGACGGACGCATCTTCATCTGCACGGACGGTAGCGGTCTCAAGGTTTATGACGAGAAGACAGGCAACCTTTCACAAAGTCCTATTCAGGTCAATGACTTCAACCTCTCCACATCCAACGTAAAGGATGCCATCTGCGACAGCTTCGGCTCTGTGTGGGTAGGCATCTACTGGCGTGGCGTAATGCACAAACCTGCCAACCAGTCGGAGTTCGACTATGTGGGTAGGATGTCAATCACCAAGAACACTATCGGCAACAATCCTGTGACAGCCATGACCGGTACGGATAAGGACAGGCTTTGGGTGGCAACAGACCACGACGGACTCTACCGCCTCAGCAACAACGGAACGGTAAGCACACACTGGAGCCCTGAGACAACGCCTAATATGCCGTCAACCATCAACTCCATCTACGAAGACAGACGCAACCACCGCATTTGGCTCGGCTCGTATGCCACAGGACTGAAGTACATGGACGAGAACAGCGGAACGGTCCATAACCTCAATATCGACATCCCACGAGTGTTCGACATCTGTGCTGCGCCTAACAACGGAATATGGGCTGCAACGATGGGCTTCGGTCTCTACTACTACAACATAGACAACGGCACATACATCCATTACACGGCATTCAATGACAACAACAAGAACACCCGCAGCATCAGCGGTAACATATACATCGCCTGTCTTGCCACCAAGGGCAAGCTCCTCTTTGCGGGTGGAGCCGACGGACTGAACGGCTATGAAATGAACGGAGCAGAACTGAAGCATCTGAGCAAGATATTCGGTGCGTCATACGTCAATTGTCTCAAGATTGAAGGCAACGAACTTTGGGCTGCTACCAACAAGGGAATAACCGTCATCGACATCAAGACGCTCAAAATCATTGCCACCTACGATAGCACCAACGGACTGCCAAACAACGTTGTCAACAGCATAGAGTTTGACGGAAACAACGTATGGATGGGTACAGGCTTCGGACTTGCCTGCTACGACAGGAAAGCCAAGACGTTCCATAGCTTCTTTGCCGAAGACGGACTTCAGGACAACGAGTTCGGAGTGCGTACATCAACAAAGATTGGCAACGACCTTTGGTTTGGCGGAATATCCGGTATCAACCGTTTCTCCGACCGTACACTTAACGAGGCGGACAACAGCCAGAAGGCTAAGCTACGCTTCATCAACCTCTACATTAACAACAAGCAAATATATCAGGGCGACCTGTCAGGCGACAGCTACAACATCATAGATGGTAACATCAACGAGGTGGACGAGATTAACCTTGCCCACGATGACAACAACATCACCATCGAAGTTGCAGCCCTCGGACTTGGTTCTGCCCATGCCATATACGAGTATTCGCTCGACGGTTCAGACTGGAACATTCAGAGCGAACACTCCAACAGCATTATCCTCTCAAACCTTACACGAGGAACACACACACTGAAGGTAAGAGCCATCGCCTACCACACGGTGACGGAAGAGCGCGAACTGACCATCATTGTTCACGATCCTTGGTATCTGTCACCAGTAGCAATGGCAGTCTATTTCATCCTCTTCCTCATCCTCGCATGGGTAGTATATCTCCAGACACGCCACCAGATACAGGTACGTCGCATACTTGCCAAGCATCGCAAGGAAGAAGAGATGAACGAGGCACGCATCCAGTTCTTCATGAACATCAACCACGAGATACGTACCCCTATGACGCTTATCCTCTCCCCTCTTGAGAAACTGATAAGCACTGACAAGGACGGTGAACGCCAGCGCAACTACCGTCTCATCCATCAGAACGCCAAGCGTATCATGCGTCTCATCAACCAGATGATGGATGCCCGTAAGATTGAGAAAGGACAGTACAAGCTCGACTTCCGTCCTATGGAGATGGTCGATTTCATGCAAGGCATCTATGATGTGTTCTCTGCCAACGCACAGAACCGTGGCATAAACTTCCGTTTCGTCCACACCATAGACCGTCTCGTGGTACAGGGTGACCCTGAGAACCTCGACAAGATAGTGATGAACCTTCTCAGCAACGCCTTTAAGTTCACCCCTGACAACGGTAAGATTACACTCTCACTCCAGCACATCGGCAAGGAGATAGAGATAAAGGTGACCGACACTGGTTCGGGAATCAGCGATGCTGACAAGCCAAAGATATTTGAGCGTTTCTACTCAGCACAGCATCAGAACGGCTACATCGGTACAGGTATCGGACTTAACCTCACATACCTCCTCGTGCAGATGCACAAGGGTTCAATCATTGTCAATGACAATCCTGAAGGCAAGGGCACGGAGTTCATCGTAAGGATTCCTTTCATCGACGCCAAGGATGCCGACATAGTTGTGGAGACAACAGACAAGCCTGAGATAAAGACAGAGGAAGGCATCGACCTTCCAACAGTCAAGACTAAGGTGGCACGCCACCGCAACCTCGTGGTTTGCGAAGACGACAATGCCATCCGTTCATACGTTCGCAGCGAACTGTCCAACGAGTTCCGCATCATGGAGTTCATCAACGGCCAGGAAGGCTGGGACTACATACAGCAAAACCCAGATAAGGTGGATCTTGTCATCACCGACATCATGATGCCAGTCATGGACGGTCTCGCCCTTTGCGACAAGATTAAGCGCAACTACAACACGAGCCACATACCTGTTATCATGACCACAGCACTCGGTACTGACAACGACCGCATCACAGGTCTCGACACAGGTGCAGATGCCTACGTCACAAAGCCATTCAACATGGACGTGCTCCGTTCAACAGCCAACAACCTGCTCAACAACCGCAACAAGCTTCAGGGTAAGTGGGCATCAAACAGCGTTACGGAGGAACACATCGAGAAGCGTGAGGTACAGTCATCCGATGACCAACTCCTCACACGTGTAGTTAAGGTCATCAACGAACATATCGATGACCCTAACCTCAACGTGGAGCTTATTGCCGACAAGGTGGGTATCAGCCGTGTTCACTTCTACCGTAAGATGAAGGAACTCACAGGACAGTCACCTCGTGACTTCCTCAAGTCCATACGTCTCAAGGAGGCTGCGCGCCTTCTCACGGAGAAGCACTATGACATCACCACGGTATGCGTGGAGACTGGTTTCAAGAACCTCAGTTCTTTCTCTACCAGCTTCAAGAGCGTGTATGGCGTCAGTCCTACCGAATACGCAAAGACCAAAGGAAATGAGGAATGAATAATGAATAATGAGTAATTGCTACTTTTTCTGTGGCTATCTTTTTCGCGCCCTCTTTGGCGCATTATCCTCACATAAGCGACATGAGGCATCAAAACCGTGTGTGGTTTTGATGCCTCATGTGTTTTTGCGCTTGTAGTCAGCCTCGTCCTTATTCTCCAATAAGCTCCTGAAGGTTGCCCTTGGCAAAGTAAATATTGAACTCCTGACCGCTTTCACTGCCAACGTAACGATACTGTAGGCCGTGGTTTGTGTTTATGCAGCAAAGGAGGAAGATGCGCATGGCAGCCATGTTCTGTTGCATATTGGCTGCAAGCATAGCCTTCATATTTGTAGCTTGCCCCTCCATGTCTGTTATCTTTATGTTGTCCTCTGCCACCGTGTAGTTGTAGATGACGAACTCGTCATTCTGACTAATACTGTCAAGTACCGTCATTTGGTCCACTTGATTAGGACATTGAGTATTGGCAGTCTTAATCTGTGACTGGAGTTCTTCCTCATAGTTCACGTCATCAGGAGATGCGTTAATGGCAGCCTCCACTTCTTCGTAAGTTAGCTTCACTTCCACGGACTTTTGCGTCTGGTCTCCCACATAGCGATAGACGAGTGCTGCTTTTTCGTTGACAAGTTCGCTCATTACGTTCTTTATGTCGCCCGTGAGTGTTGATAGGGAGTTAAGGGCAGAACGCTTTGCTGCATCAATATCAGTAGAAAGTGCATCTACCTTAAAGATGTTCTCGTTCATACACATCTCGATGGTCAGCACGCCATTCTCGTAAGTGAATGAACTAACCTTACCTATCACTCCCATGTCCATAGGACATTGCTTCTGTGCCTCCTCTACAGCTATCTGTAGCTTAGACTTATTGCTGTTGCAAGATACACACATTGCCACCATTGCGCACAAGCACATAGTGACTCCCAAGTTGATAATCTTCTTCATATTAGTATTATGTTAGTTTTGTTTCGTTAGATAACTTATTTGCTTATATGCTTGTGGGGCATTTGCTACACCTTATCAGGACTTTTCTTCCTCCTACTGTTGCACCGAAGAGATAGACGGAACCACCGTCCTTGATGCCTGCCCGTTTGCGTAGCTCGTCTGCCGTGAGGACGAAGCCGCGTGATGTGATGTTGGCTTGTGGTACGGTGCGCTTGAGTGTCTTTAATAACTTGGAAGAGAAATCCATCACTTCGTCCACGATGAATCTGCGACCAGGGAAAGTGGTCGAGAGTGTGTCGGATGTGTATAGGTGTACATCCGCGTCCAGCTTATCTACTCCATATACTTTGCATATATGACGGAAGGCGTGCGACTTCATTAGCGTCACGTCTGGCTCGTATAGATATGCTGATACGTTTTCTCCACAGTATGTGGCAGTTGTCTCAGCCTCGTCGCTCAGGTGATAATGATGTTCAAGCGTACCGTCGGTCACGAAGTCGATGCAGTGGATGGCTACGGCTTGGCTGTTGTCTATGTCTGTATCGCTATCCTTGCCGCTTTGTACCATGAGCACCTCCTTACATTCGCCCTTCACAGCTACGACGTGAACGTCGGTCACATGATGCAGGCGTTCGAGTGTGCGGTGGATGTCCGCCATTGGCGACAGTTTTGTAACAAGTCGCTTGCAATGGCTCAGTAGTTCATCCTGCCACTCTATGATGTTTGGCTCGCAATCGGATACCTCATACACACGGCTGCCGTCGCCAGCCCTGCGTGCAGGGTCAAGGTAGATGGTGTCAACATCTGGTATTGGCAGGTCGCGCCCGTCACCCTCACGTATGATGATATTGTTTGCTCCAAGTACCTTGAAGTTATGTTCGGCTGCCTCGCACAGATGATGCTGACGCTCCGTGTATATGGCAGACTTGAGACCACGACTCATATAGTATAAGTCAACGCCCATGCCACCTGTGAGGTCGCATAGGGACTCACCAAGGACGAGTGAACGCTTGTACTTGGCTGTCAGTTCCGAAGAACATTGCTCGGCTGGTATGCGTCCACCCATGATGAGGTCGTCGCTCACGGCATACCATTCAGGCAGCTTGTTCTTCAACCTTCGGCGAGCCTCAATCTGCTCCACGGCACGTGGCACGTCGATGTCTGGATATCTCTTTGCCGAAAGCAAGAGGCTATCCACGTCATCATCCTTATGTTGAATTATAAACTCTCTGAGTTCTGTGGTGAAAGTCATATTATTTATATGTGAAAAGTGAAGAGTGAAACTTTCTTATTCTACGTAGTCAACCGTGAAAAATGGATTTAGCTTCACCCCTTCATTTCTTCAAGTTCCATGCTGGCGTTTTCCCATTCCTCCACGGCGGCATCTATCTGTTTCTTTATGTCTCCGTGCTTGGTGAAGAGACTAACGTCTGATGCTCCTTCTGGAGTGGCAAGCTTCTCTTCGAGTGCAGCAAGTTCTGCTTCAAGCTTCTCAATCTTTGCTTCGGCATTCTTGACGGCTGTCTCTGCTTTCTTGATGGCTTTGTTGCGCTCCTTCATCTCTGCGTAAGAGAGAGGGCTCTGCTCAGTAGTTGTGGTTGCTGGGGCATGGCTTGGAGTCGCATCGCTGCTTGTGGCATTGCCAGTAGGACTGCCTGCGCTGTTCATGTTTCTGCCGAGGTCGTTGAGGCTCTCAATCTGCTTCTTCTGGAGGAAGTCGTAGATGCCGCCGAGATGTTCGCGTACCTTACCACCTCCGAACTCATAGACCTTATCTACAAGGCCGTCGAGGAAGTCACGGTCGTGGCTTACGATGATGGCTGTACCGTCGAAGTCCTTGATGGCCTGCTTGAGTACGTCCTTTGACTGCATGTCAAGGTGGTTGGTAGGCTCATCGAGAATGAGAAGGTTGACAGGTTCGAGGAGAAGGCGTATCATGGCAAGGCGTGAACGCTCGCCACCAGAGAGAACCTTGACGAACTTGTCTGATGCCTCGCCTCCAAACATGAATGCTCCGAGGATGTCGCGTATCTTGAGACGCACGTCACCCTTGGCTACACGGTCGATGGTGTCAAAGACCGTTATGTCTCCGTCAAGCATCTGTGCCTGGTTCTGGGCAAAGTAACCAATCTGTATGTTGTGACCAATCTTGAGGTTTCCCTCAAATGGTATCTCGCCCATGATACACTTGACGAGTGTGGACTTACCCTCACCGTTGTTTCCTACGAATGCTACCTTCTCGCCACGCTTGATGGTGAGGTTAACATCTTTGAAGATGGTGTGGCTATATGTCTTTGACACATCCTCGCAGATGATAGGGTAGTCACCAGAACGGAGACAAGGAGGAAACTTGAGACGGAGACTTGACGTATCAATCTCGTCCACCTCGATAGGTACAATCTTCTCAAGCTGCTTGATGCGTGACTGCACCTGATTGGACTTTGTTGGTTTGTATCTGAAAGCTTCGATGAACTGCTTTATCTCGGCTATCTCCTTCTGCTGGTTCTCGTAGGCACGAAGCTGTTGTTCGCGACGCTCGTCACGAAGCTTGATGTACTCGTCGTACTTTGCCTTGTAGTCGTTGATGTGGTGACAAGTAATCTCAATGGTGCGATTAGTCACGTTATTGATGAATGCACGGTCGTGGCTGACGAGGACTACGGCGTTGCAGCGTTGTGCAAGGAACTGTTCGAGCCACTGGATAGAACCGATGTCGAGGTGGTTGGTAGGCTCATCGAGAAGAAGCACGTCTGGCTTCTGCATAAGGAGCTTGGCAAGTTCCACACGCATGCGCCATCCTCCAGAGAACTCCTTGGTAGGACGGTCGAAGTCGCTACGCTGGAAACCGAGGCCTATGAGTGTGCGCTCCAGTTCGGCATGGTAGTTGATGCCACCCATCATCATGAAACGGTCGTTCTCGTGTGTGAAGCGTTCCACGAGTTCCATGTATTCCTCGCTATCGTAGTCGGTACGAGTAGATAGCTCGTCGTTCATCTTGTTGAGACGCTCCTGCATCTCGCTTATGTGTGCAAAGGCTGTCTCAGCCTCTTCCATGACGGTACGGTCGTCAGAGAGTACCATGACCTGTGGAAGATAGCCAATGGTTACACCCTTCTGTCGTGCAACCACGCCCTTTGTAGGTTCCTGTATTCCTGCGATAATCTTGAGCATGGTACTCTTACCGGCACCATTCTTACCTACGAGCGCAATGCGGTCCTTTGGGTTAATCACAAAGTTTACGTCTGTGAATAGTGGAGTCGCGCTGAACTCCACGGAGAGGTTGTCTATGCTTATCATATTATGTGAAGTGAGCTATGGATGGCTCATTATTGAGCGAGCCAAGGATGGCTCGAAACATTCTTAATTATGCATTATGAATTATGCATTGTTACTGTACCCTGAAGACACGGATGCCTGTTTGGCTTGTCTGTATCTGCTGGTACTCATAGAAGGTCTTGGTGTCGACGACTACCTTCTTGTGGACACGTGAGGCGTTCATGAGATGAAGTTTGCCGTTCTGCCATACGGCTACGCCGATGTGGCTGGTGTCAAGTCCTTCCTTAGAAGTGAGCATGGCAAGGATGTCACCATCCTCGATGATGCCAAGTGAGCTGCTCTTTTTCCATCCCACATTTGCCTTTGGTATGTAGTAGTAAGTCATGCCTGACGTACCACGTTCATACTCGCTTATCTTCTTGATGAACTCTGGGTGAGCCTTCAGCTGCTTGTAAAGTTCTGGATGCTTGCTCATGTAGTTGATGTTCACCTTCTGTATTGCCGTGAAAGGCTTCTTTGCAGAGTAGATGCACTTTACGATGCCGAGGCGCTGGTTGTCGTCGCCCCACCATGTGAAGTAATGGAGACGGCTGGTGTAGTCGCCCATCTCTCCATTGCGATAACGGATGCGCACGAGTTGACGACAGTAGTCCTCAAAGGTACGTGTGTCCTCCTTGTCGCAGAGTGTGAGTGCTGTGATTGTCTCGACAAAGGTTGTGCAGTCAAGTTCGTGAAGATTGACAATGAGATGTTCCGTGTCTCCATTCTCAAGTGTACTTGCCACGTAAGGCACACCGAGGAACTTCTTGCCAAAGTAGAGCATACGGTTCTCGTCGCCACGCTCGGTCTTAGCATCTGCGAGAAGCTTTACCACGAGTGTGCTGTCCTCCTTGGTGTATTCAGCTGTTTTCATGTAGTAAGGAACGGTGTCCTTGGATGCTGTGTCAGCAACCGAAATGACGGCTACGGTGTCGTCCGTCTTTGCCTCGTTTGTAGTACCTGTACATGCGCAGGCAAAAGGGGCTATGGTTAGGAGCAATGCCCCGATGATATACTTATGTTTCATATCCATTTCGTAAATTTTGTGCAAAGGTAGGAAAAGTATATGAGAATAAGGGGATAATGTGTGATAATATCGGTTTTGCTGGCTTCAAAAACTATTATAATAAGGAAGGCACCAACCGTTATAATATAAAAGATGCAATCTCCTATAATAAAACGATTAGTGCCTCCATTAGTAATGGACTTGATGTATCCATTAGTAATGCGGTTTCATACCTTTGGATGATATGTGATAAAGACTATGTATGTGCCGTCGGTGTGAAGTGTGAAATGGTCGCCTGTGGCTTCGTTGAGAGTGCCTTGCCATATCTGCTTGTAAGGGTAGGCGTCCCATCGCAATCCCTCTGAGCGTATCTGTGTGCAGTCTATGTTGAAGATGCTCACCTGTAGGCGTGGCGCACTCTTGAACGTCTGTGTACCATGGGCAGGGATGAATATGCCGTGGTCAGTAAACATATATGCCTTTATGCCGAACTCCTGCATGTAGTATGCCATGAGGGATATGTTGCCGAGGGTGTGGTCCTCGCGCTTGCCAGTTGCTCCAAGGTAGGCAATTTTCAATGAGGAATCTTTTTTCAATGAGGAATTAGGAATTAGGAATGAGGAATGGTTACTCATTTCTTTATTCTTCATTCTTAATTCTTCATTCTTCATTACCTCTATTACGTGCTTGGTGCACTTGGTGAGGTCGTTGTAGTCCTGCTCCTCAATGACGTGGATGATATCCTTGTAGCGTTCCTTGAACTCTTCGCTCATGGAGTCGCCGTCGCCCACGATGGCATCAGGCATTATGCCATTTTCAACAAGCGACATACCTGCACCGTCACAGCAGCATAGGTACTTGGCATTACGCAGAATGTCAAGTGGAATGTTGCAAGTGGGGAAGTCGCCATCGGCTATGATGACGGCATCGAAGCCTTCTGTAGGCATGAGGATATGTGCGCCTTTGTTCGTCATTATTGCTGAGTTTTGGTAATCTGCCGTACACGGCAGATTTGTTCTTTATTTATCATTCATCATCCGCTTCCATCGCTGGTAGCCATAAATGGCAACGATGGTGTAGAAACCATACAGGGCTGCGTAGAAATAGATGCCCTTGTAGATGTAGAGGCCGAAGCATGCACCATCAACGATAATCCATGCCCACCATTGTTCTATCCACTTGCGGGCAAGCATCCACATTCCGACGATGCTCATGGCTGTGGTGAAACTGTCCCACCAAGGCACGGTGCTGTCGGTCTGGTATTTCAGTATTAAGCCTATCGCTACGAAAGTCAGTGCAAATGTAGCGAATAATATCCAATACATCTTCCTTGGAGTGCGAGTAATTGGCAGTTCCTTTGGTTTACCGTCTTTCTCTCGCTTGTTCTTGCGGAATGTCATTTGCCACAGTACATAGCCATATATTGCCGCACCGAGGTAATACACGTTGATACCGAGGTCGGCATACAGACCTGCGTCATAATAAACAAAAATGGAGATAGCAGGCATTATGATGCCCGCTATCCACATGTATTTGTTTGCCTTCAGTTCAAGCCACAGATAGACTAAGCCTACAACAGTGCCAAGAACCTCCAGCCAATGGGCTGTGATGAAGTCAATCATTATTGTTTACTTCCTTTTAGTCCGAAACTGTTTTGTGTTAGAACTTAAGCGTGATGTTACCCATTACCGTGAAACCAGCCATTGGGATGTAGCCAATCTGGTAGTAACGGTTATCGTTGCTGTAATCATCTCCTACGATAGCTGAGTAAACCCAGCCGTTGGCAGCATAACGCTTGTTGAAGATATTGTTGAAGCTTACGCCGAATACAGTCTCCTTAACGCCGATGTTCATGTTCTTGCTGTCGAGCGTGTAGTTGAGGCTTGCGTTGCTCACGCAGTAAGATGGGAGTGAACGCTTTGAGTTCTCTGTGTTGTCGAGATACTGACGGCTCACGTAGTTAGTGTGCCATACAGCCTGGAAGCCTCCGAAGTGGAAGTCAACGAAACCGTTGAGGATTGCACTTGGTGAGAATGCAAGTGTGGAGTTGTCGTAGTGGATGACTGTTGGGTCGAGGTCATTCCAGTCGGCATCGTATGTCTCCACAACCTCGTCGAAGTCCTTAATCTTGTTCTTGCTTAGTGCTGCGTTACCCTCAATTGTGAGCCACTTGAGAGGACTCCATCCTGCGCTAATCTCCACACCCATTCTGTATGAGTCCTTAATGTTTGTAGTAAGTTTCTCGCCTATGTCGCTGACAAGACCTGTCTGTACAAACTGGTCATCGTAGTCCATGCGATAGAGGTTTACGCCTGCAAACCAGTTCTTAGCCTGATAGTTGTAGCCAATCTCAAGGTCATATACTGCTTCCTTCTTAGGTGCAGGATAGTTGCCGTTGTCCGTGAAGTTGTTGCGCTCTGGTTCACGATGGCTGAGTGCGTATGATGCGTATGCGTTGTGGCCGTCCTGGTGGAAGCTGAATCCTGCCTTAGGGTTGAAAAAGTCGTACTTGGCATTGATGTCCAGCTGATGGTTGCGGTATGTGCCGTCGCTGTTCTTGATGAACTTGTCGTTGATACCAGTAGTGATGTAGCCAACGTGACGATACTGCATATCGACGAATGTGCTGAAGGCATCAGTTATGTTGTATGTAGCCTTTGCAAATATATTGTTGTCACTCTTTGTGGCGTTAGAGTCGTAGTAAGTGTATTTTCCATCAGACAAGATGTTTTTGCGAAGCTCCTCGTCCTTCACGTATGTGAGGTAGCCATAGTGATTGCCCTCGAAGTTCTGCATAGACACTCCGCCTACTACGTCCCAGTCTTCATCCTTGTAGTTGATGTTCCAGTTCATTCCGTAGGCATCCTGTGTGAGACCCTTCTGACGAACGAAGTCAGTCTTCTTCAACTCTTCACCATTAGAGAGGATGAAAGGACCGAGACCGAACTTCTTGAGCTTGTTCTTGTAGCGGAACTCCTCGTAGTAGCCGTGACCGTGAGTGTAGTGGAGTGAAGCCGACATGTTCCAGTTGGCATCTATCTGCCAAGCCATTGAGAGAATGTTGTGGTTTTGCCAGAAGTTGTCAGTCGTCTTATCCCAGAGGCTTCCGTCTGCCATCTTGTAGCGAGACACAGTCCAGCCACCCTTCCAGTCTGGCTCGAAATGCTCGTAGAGGCTGTTGTACTTGCCAAGACCTGCCTTGTACATGTCCTCGTAAGTCTCAAAGCCGAGGCGTGAGTTTACGCTATAGTCGTCGTTACCGGCTGTAACGCCGTTCCATGCCTGACCTGTGCTCTCGAAGTTGCCGATGTTCTTGTAGCGAATGGTAAGGTTGCCTTCCTCGTTGAAGAATGTCACGCCACCATAGTAGCTACCAGAGCGTCCGCTTGTACCATTGACGAATCCGTCTGTGTTTGTCTCGTGGTAGGCTCCGTCTATGATGAGATGTTCCCAGAGAAGACCAGAAGAGAATGAACCGCCGAAATTATACGTAGCAAACGAACCATACGACCCACTCACCTCAAGGCTTGGCTTGTATGAAGGAGCCTTGCTTGTCATGGCTATTGTTCCTCCGAAAGCACCATCGCCATTGGATGATGTTCCCACACCACGCTGAATCTGTACGTTGCCGAGGAGCGAAGCGTAGCTGTTCATGTTTGCCCAGAACACGCATTGGTCCTCAGGTGAGTTGAGAGGCACACCGTCAAGTGTCACGTTGATACGTGAATCGCCTGCACCACGTATGCGCATGTAGCTTGTACCTGTGCCCACGCCGTTCTCGCTCCAAGCGATGATGCCCGGAGTGCGTGCAAAGAGGAACGGAAGTTCCTTGCCTGACTTGGAGAAGTCCTGAAGTGATTTCTTGTTAATGCTGGCAACGGCAAACGGAGCGTTCTCCCTTGCCTTTACGCCCATTACTACTACATCATTAAGTGCCTCAACCTTAGTAGTGTCAACTGTTGAGGCTTGGCTGGCAATTGAGCAACTTGCAAGTGCCACAGCCAAAGTTCTTTTTACCATACTTATTTAACTAAAGATTTTAATATACGCATAAAGAGGTTCTTTATCAATCATCCCTACGGCAGCATTACCTGCACAGGTTCAATGGGTGTGATCTCAGCCGAATGTTAAATTTGAATTAGGAGTTAGGAATTAGGAATGAATAGTTAGTTATAGTTTTCTGGACAGCTATTCTTCATTCTTCATTCATCATTACTTCCCTGCGGTCAGTGAGACCGCTTCGCTTAGTACTTCATTTATGTTTAACTTCAGCACCCCTTTAGTTAAATTCGGGTGCAAATGTAGTGAAAAAAGCCGTTACTTGTTGCATTTTGCTAACAAAAAGTGAGAAAATGCAACAATTATTCCTTGTGTCTGCTAATAAAGTGATACCTTTGCGCAATCAAATATAACTAACGAATATCCCCGTGTGTATGTCTCTTCGTAAGAGACGGGGCTTGACTTTTTCTTATGGAAATACTAAATACTATAAACGATTATCTATGGACATACATCGTCATCACGATGCTTGTGCTTTGTGCCGTATGGTTCACTCTCCGTCTGAAGTTTATGCAGTTCCGCATGATACCACAGATGCTGAAGGTGATGTTTGCCAAGCCTAAGGATGGCTCCATTGGTTCTTTTCAGGCATTCGCCGTAGCCCTCTCAAGTAGGGTGGGCACGGGTAACCTTGCGGGTGTGGCAAGTGCCATCTTCGTTGGTGGACCTGGTGCCATATTCTGGATGTGGGTGATGGCTCTGTTCGGCTCAGCTACGGCATTCGTTGAGTCAACGCTTGCGCAGCTATACAAGCGTCGTGGCGAGGATTCGTACTATGGAGGCCCTGCCTATTACATGGAGACGGGACTTGGCAAGCGATGGATGGGTGTGCTCTTTGCCATAATCATCACGGTAACGTTCGGACTTGCCAATCAGGTGGTACAGAGTACGACCCTTTGCGATAGCGTTTCCGATACTTTCTCTTGGAACAAGGCTACGGTGGGAATGGTTATCACGTTGTGTACGTTCGTCATTATCTTTGGTGGCATCCGACGCATCTCTCACTTCGCATCACTCGTCGTTCCTTTCATGGCAATAGGCTTTATCATTCTTGCCCTTGTCATAGTAGGCATGAACATCATGGACCTGCCTGATGTTTTTGGCTTGATATTTGAAGACGCCTTCGGATTCCGTCAGGTAGCAGGAGGCGGCGTGGGTGCTGCCATTATGCAAGGCGTGAAGCGCGGTCTCTTTAGTAACGAGGCAGGCGAGGGTAGTGCACCTAATGCAGCAGCTATCGCTGAGACGGAGCATCCTGTTAATCAGGGCTTGCTTCAGGCACTTGGCGTGTTTGTTGATACCCTCGTTATTTGTACTTGTACGGCATTCATCATTATCATATCTGGTAAGTATGACTGTGGAAAGGATGGTATCCTGCTTACTGCCGAGGCAATTGAGTCTGAGGTGGGAAGCATGGGACGTTATTTCATCACGGCTGCCATATTCCTCTTTGCCTACTCTACAATTATCGCCAACTATTTCTATGGCGAGACAAACCTGCGCTTCATCTCAGGCAAGAAGTGGGTGATACAGACGTTCCGCATATTCTCCGGTTGCGTGATTATGGTGGGCGCACTCGTTGACATACAGACTGCTTTCTCGCTTGTTGACATCTGCATGGCACTCATAACCATCACTAACCTTGTGGCTATCTCAGCCTTGTTCCCAAAGGTTGTCTATCTCCTTGAGGACTACAAGTCGCAGCTTCGCCAAGGTCGTGAACCAGAGTTCCATCACTCACAGATGCCTGATGACGAGATAGAGTGCTGGAGTTGATGGAATAACTCTAATAATTAATTAATAGGATACGAGACTAATGATTGTAGTCCATCAAACTATCGATAGTTTGTTCGACTGCATATAATAGTCTGTTCAACGGCATATATAAGCGTAAAAATATTTTACATTTTTATCCCTTGGATAATAAAACTTGCACATCTTTGTCCGATGGTAAGTGTAAATATATTACCTTTGCACTCGATAAAAACAAAGCCTTGTGTGTCTTGTGTGAAACCGTCTTTGGTTTCACAGACCTCAAGTGTAACACAAAATAATATTGTAATATGAATTTAAGAACTATCATTCCTGTTGTAGCTATGGCTATTACATCTACAGTCTCTGCCCAGACTATTGGCATCAGACTTGAGAACATGGACCAGACAGTTAAGCCTGGTGCAGACTTCTACCGCTACGCTTGTGGCGAGTGGATGAAGAAGAACCCTCTTACTCCAGAGTATGCACGTTATGGTGCTTTTGATATTGTTGCTGAAGAGAACAACAAGCGCATTCGTGAGATTATCGAAGGCTTCTCTAAGCAGAAGAATGAGCCAGGCTCACTCGGTCAGAAGATTGGTGACCTCTACAATATGCTCATGGACTCAGTTCGTCTTAACAAGGACGGCGTGAAGCCTGTACTTGCTGACATCGCTCGTATAAAGAAGGTAAAGAACATCAAGCAGTACGTTGAGCTTATCAACACATTCAACTCTGAGTGCATCACATTTGGCGAGCTTTGGAGCTCAGGTCTTGGTACAGACATGATGGACTCTAAGAACTATATCCTTTCACTCGGTCAGGGTGGTTACAGCGTTGAGCGTGACTATTACGTGAAGGATGACGAGGACAACAAGAAGATTCTTGAGTGGTACAAGCAGCACATCGTTAACATGCTCGTACTCGTTGGCGAGAAGCCAGCTGAGGCTGAGAAGATGATGAAGCGCATCGTTGCCCTTGAGACTCGTATGGCTAAGGCTGGTAAGGACAATGTGGCTCTCCGCGACCCAGGTGCTAACTATCACAAGATGTCTTTCGCAGACTTCAAGAAGGAATATGTTGGTGTTGACTGGGACGTTTACTTTGCTTCAATCGGCTACACTGGCATCGAGACTATCAACGTGCGTCAGCCTGAGGCTGTAAAGGAGGCTCTCAAGGTTCTCAAGGACACAGACCTTCAGACACTCAAGGACGTGATGGAGTGGAACCTTGTTCAGAGCGCAGCAGGTACTCTTGGTGACAAGGTATTCGAGGAGGAGTTCGACTTCTACTCACGTAAGCTCTCAGGTCAGCAGCAGCCACGTCCACGCTGGAAGCGTTCTGTAAGCACAGTTAATGGCGTACTCGGTATGGCTGTAGGTAAGATGTATTGCGAGAAGTATTTCCCAGAGTCTCACAAGGCTCGTATGGTTCAGCTCGTAAAGAACCTCCAGAAGGCACTTGGTGAGCGCATCGACGCTCAGGAGTGGATGAGTGCAGATACAAAGAAGGCAGCTCACGAGAAGCTTGACGCATTCTATATCAAGGTTGGTTATCCTGACACTTGGAAGGACTACAGCCGCATGACTATCGACCCAAAGAAGTCACTCTACGAGAACTACAAGATTATCTCTCGTTGGGCACGTGAGGACGGACTTGCTCGTCGTTGGAAGAAGCCTGTTGACCCAACAGAATGGCATATGACACCACAGACAGTCAACGCTTACTACAACCCAACAACAAACGAGATTTGCTTCCCAGCTGGTATCCTCCAGTACCCATTCTTCGATATGGATGCAGACGATGCCTTCAACTATGGAGCTATCGGTGTAGTTATCGGTCACGAGATGTCACACGGATTTGATGACAAGGGACGTCAGTTTGACAAGGACGGTAACTTCCGCGATTGGTGGTCAAACGGTGATGGCGACAAGTACAACGAGCGTGCTCAGGTAATCAAGGACTTCTTCTCTGGCATAGAGGTACTCCCAGGTCTTCACGCAAATGGTGACCTTTGCTGTGGTGAGAACCTTGGTGACCACGGAGGTCTCAAGTTCGCCTTTGCAGCATTCAAGAATGCAATGAAGGAGAAGCCTCTCAAGACAGTAAACGGTTTCACTCCAGAGCAGCGTTTCTTCCTTGCATACGCAAACGTATGGGCGCAGAACATCACAGAGGCTGAGATGCGTCGTCGCACAACATCAGATGTTCACTCTCTTGGTGAGTGGCGTGTCAATGGTGCTCTCCCACTCATCGACATGTGGTATGATGCCTTCGGTATCAAGGAAGGTGATCCTCTCTACGTAGCACCAGAGAAGCGCGTCAAGATTTGGTAATCCTTGCTTATCAAGGTTGAATCAAGGTGTAAACCTTGTCCAAGTTTTAATATCGTCAAGGTTTATCTTTTCAGGGTGCAAATCTTGTCAAGTTTGAATTTAGCTACTGTTTTCCATCCGTCAGGATGGAACCGCATATAGACAAAAAGAACAGCGAGAAGCTCCAAGCTTCTCGCTGTTCTTTTTTGTTTTATTTTAGCCCTATTTCAGCCTCTTTGTCTCGAAGCCTTCCTTGGCTTCGCTTTTTCCTCTAACAGGAGCCGTCCTTGCCTTTCGTTTCTTCTTCAAAGGAAGCCGTCCTTGGCATCGCTGAGCCTTCTTTGGCTTCGCCTTTTTTTGCCTAACGGAAGCCGTCCTTCGCTTTCCTCTCTATTCTTATCCTTTCCTCACTTCACCACGTGTGTGCCAAGTGCGAATGCCTTCTCCATGTTTCCTGTTGTGTTGAACACGTCTGCCTTTGCCGATATGTTGTCAAGGTACGTGATAAGTTGTGCATCAGGTGTGCATGGGATAACAGGACTTCCGTATTCCATCTCTCCGTGGTGTGCAAGGATGCAATGGATGATGTAGTTTATCTCTTTCTTGTCAATGCCAGCTTCACGAAGAAGGCCGTTGAGATAGTTCGCCGACATGTATATATGACCGAGGAGGTACATGTTCTCCGTAGGGTCGCCATCCTCTTTGTACTCGCATATCTTGCCCCAGTCATGGAATAGTATTCCTATGATGATTCGTTCTATCTTTATATCATCTGGATATGGATAGCAAGGATATATGCCTTCAAGAAGATGCAACATCTGATGAGTGTGGTTGAGCAAGCCACCCGGAAAAGCGTGGTGCACGCTTGTTGCAGCTGGATACTTGCTGTACTTAGGAAACAGCTCATCAGCATGCTTCTTGACGAATTCCATCAAGACTTCATCTTTGCAATAACCGAGGAGGTTGTCAATTGTTGCGTCCCATACATCCTTCTTGATAGGTCGTGGGATGAGAGGGTAGAGAGGATGTGCTTCCGTAGGCATAATGCCTGGAACCATATCCATCTTCCTTGCCGATTTCTTTCCTTGGTCATCACGTATAGTCATGAAATTGACCAACTGACCTACGGCAGGTGCATCCGTCTTGGCTACATCCCATACGCATAACTGTATGTTCTCCTGTAGATTTGCAATCTTGAGATTAACATAAGGAGCACCTGTCCTTGCTATGCAATCTTGTCTTGAAAGAACTATATATTCCATCTTATTTCCTTTTCTTTTTCTTTAGTTTTATGTTCTGGTATAGAGCTTTCTTGCAAGTTCCTTTCTTAGCCTTGCTCACCTCTATGACTGCAAAAGTACGCTTTTATTCTTTAACAGCCGCACTTAACCTTTATTTTTTTCTTTCCTTACACCTTTTGTTATATATTATCATCCCCAAATTCGATGTGAACTATTTTCACCTTCAAGCGACAAACTTAGAAGAAAGCCGCTTCGCCGACTCTTTATTTGTGCATTTTGAATTCTGCATTATTTCTTGAATTCCTCTGGCATCTGCGTGTCAATACCATCGCGACGAGCATAGATGTGAGGCGACATTATCTCCACATTAGCCTCAAAGAAGCGGCGGAGAAGGTTCTGATGAAGGTCTGAATAGATGCGTGAAAGATTCTTTGCGTCCTTTGTGTAAGCATTTATCTCGTATTCAACATAGAAGTCATCGAGTGAAGTTGTGCGCATAAAAGGCTTTGGATGATGCGTGATGCCCTGCGTCTCAATGGCAGCACCCTCCATTATATCCTTTACTGTTTGCCACGGAACATCGTAACCTATCGTCACCTTTGTATGTACGATGATACCATAGTTGTGGGCAGCCACCGTGTAGTTGGATGTCTGTGAACCCATAAGGCTTGAGTTCTGAATGGTTATGACCTCATTCTTGCGTGTACGAATACGGGTGACGAGCATTGTCTTTTCTATTACTTCTCCTTCAGTATCGCCCACTTTGATGAAGTCGCCAATGCGGAACGGACGCATGTATGTCATCACCATTCCTGCCATCACGTTACCTATTATGGATGTAGAGCCGAGTGACACGATCAGACCTATAAATACAGACACGCCTTGGAAAATCTCAGAGTTGGAGTTTGGCAACAAAGGCCAAATCATCACGAACATGAGAGAGTAGAGTAGGGTGCGGAGTATGTAGTATGTAGGCGAAGCCCAGTCGGCGTAGAATCCGTTGATTTTTAGTCGCTCAGACTCAATCTCCAAGGCTATGTAGCGAATGCCCCTGATTAAGTAACGGAAACAGAGGTATATCACTCCAATCTTGAACAAGTTAGGCAGATAAGCCACGAATGAGCGTGCTATGTCCTTGATAGGATTCCAGATGTATCCGAGTATGGTGTATGTGAATGTCTCCGTCTCTGGGAAAATGGAGAAGAGAAGCGGAACAGTCACAAACAACTGCAAGAATATGAGTATGATGCGTATGTATCTGTAGATGATGATAAGGACTATTCCTTGCTTGTGTATGTCGAGTAACTCGTACCCTTTTATACGTATGGATTTAGTCCTTCGTAGTATGTGAAGGATGGTGCGGAACTTCCAACGTGCAAACAACTTGTTTGTTAGCATGATAACAATAATCTGTATGAGGATTATTCCGAGTGCCTGCATAATGCGTGACATCTTCTGTCGCAAACCATATTCCTCATTCAGATTCTGTAGCTTATCCTGAATAATCTTGGCATATTTCTCCGCCAACTCATCCCTTGCCATGTCCTGCCATAGGGCGTCAGTATCGGTAATACTCAGTACAACTTCCTCATTTACCATAATATCGGTAAACAAATCGCCGCTATATGTATATACTGAATCAGCATAAAATGTCAGTTTATGTCCAAGTGCCTCAATTATTTTCTTGCACTCTCGCACACGTGCCTCTGGCAACATACCTCCCTTTCGGGCATAAAGAGTGAAAAGTGTGTCTTTGTCTATTATGAGAGGTGCACCTATCGTTACTTTGCGCAAAGAATCAATCCTATGTTTTCGAACAGCTTGTGCAATGGAGTCTTGACGTGCATTCAGTCCCGTCTTCTCAAGCTCCTCTTGCATCAGAATCCTTTGTAGCTTCAGTTCCTGAATCTCGTTCATCAGCTCGTGCATCAAGGAATCGCGTTCGTTTGGCATTCCAATCGTGTCCGATTGCTCTTGTGTAACGTCCGCTTGCAATTGCTGGTCGTTCACGTTCACATCTTGTGCAAATGTTCTTGTGACATTACACCATGTCCCCCAAATAATGATGAATAGCAATACTGCGTGTCTATATGTCGTGTTGGTATGTAAATATTTCATAATCTATTATCTATACGTTTTTAGCTTTGTTGTTTTTATGCTAATTATCTGCTGTTTCTTCGCTGTTCCTTCGCCGTGCTTTCGTTCTTCCTTCGTTCATCCTCCGCTATTTCTCTACTATTTCTCTGCTATTTCTCCGCTCCTGAAGCGGAGCCATAGCTAACTCACAGCGAAGTCACTTCGGACTCATAGCGAACTCACGACGTTGTCACTTGGTTTTCGTAACGAGTTCATGACATTTTCACTTGCTCTGAATGACGAAAACAGACCGTTTCACCATGTTTTCAACGAAAAACAAACAAAGTTACATATTTCTTCCTAATTATTGTAATTGTGACAAAAATAAGATAAGAATAAAGCTAAAATTTCTCTTCCACACGAGAAATCCTTTCGGACGAGTGTAATCTTGACATTACAATTTCCGTTTCCCCCATTCTTTTTTTGTATTATGATAGTCTCATCTTAGTCTCATGTTCGTCTCATCTTGATCTATACTTTGCACTTTCTTGTTCTTCTTACTATGAGTTTCCCTTGTTTTTCCCTTACCATTCATAGAGGATGGTAAGAGAAACATAAGAAGAATGTAAGGGAAATGTGTGCCTTTCGTTTTGTTCATTCTTCGGTAATCCTTCGTGCTTTCTTCGTATTGCGTCCTATGCCGATTTTATGTCGTGAAAGAGCAAAAATGTAAGTTCCTAAAAAAAGATTGTTTATTTTTTGTTATTTATTTGTCCTATTTCATTTTTTCTTCATACCTTTGTGTATAGTTGGGGGAGTGTAATGTGTAATTTTTCCCAAGTGATATTCGGGTGACTATGTAAAATAAAGAACTTCAATATTTTGTAAATATTTGAGGGAAATATTACTTTGTGATAATTAAAATTAACTTTCTTTAATAGGTGCATATTACCTTTCTTAGTGATGCAGATGCATGTAAATGTGGGAACATCGAATTTCATTTTGAAAAGGATAATAATTGATGAAAATGTTTGAAATGTTCGTTATCAATAATTAATGTTAGTTGCTGATAATGAATATTGTAATATAGTAAGGTTTATTATATGAAAGGTGATACAATAACGGTTACGTCTCCTTTACTCCCTAATTTGGAAGAGTTTAACCAAATGCTAAAGGAAATATGGGATAGTAAGTGGATTACAAATAATGGTTCTTTTCATAAACAATTAGAAAGGGAGTTAGCATCCTATCTTAAAGTACCCTATGTAAGTCTTTTTACAAATGGTACTTTGCCACTTATCACATCCCTTCAGGCATTGCGTATTACGGGGGAGGTGATAACTACTCCATATAGTTTTGTTGCAACAACTCATTCACTTTGGTGGAATGGCATTAAACCAGTATTTGTTGATGTCGATTTGGCTACGGGTAATATTGATGTTGACAGGATTGAGGCAGCAATAACTCCAAAGACGACAGCAATAATGCCCGTCCATGTTTATGGCAATCCTTGTGATACAAAAAGAATTCAGGAGATAGCTGATAGATATGGTCTAAAGGTCATTTATGATGCAGCCCATGCTTTTGGTGTGGAGGTAGATGGAGAAAGCATATTAAATGCGGGTGATCTTTCTACTTTAAGTTTTCATGCCACAAAAGTATATAACACTATTGAAGGTGGTGCCTTGGTTATGCATGATGAAAAGATGAAGCAGCGTATAGACTACCTAAAGAATTTTGGCTTTGCAAATGAAACAACAGTTGTTGGTCCAGGCATCAATTCAAAGATGGATGAAATTCGTGCTGCGTATGGAATTCTTAATCTGCGTCAGGTAGATGAGGCTATTGAACGACGTCATCATGTTGCGGTAAAGTATAGAGAAGCATTGGGTAAGATTGATGGCATCACATATTTTAATGATATGGCAGGTGTCAAGCACAATTATAGCTATTTCCCTATATTTATTGATGCAGAAATGTATGGAATGACACGAGATGATTTGTATTTCAAGATGAAGGAACGGAATGTTCTTGGACGTAGGTATTTCTATCCTCTCATATCAGAATTCTCTACTTATAGGGGGCTTGATTCTGCACGCCCAGAGAATCTACCAAATGCACATAAGATGGCAGAAACAGTTGTGTGTCTTCCAATGCATCATGCGCTAAGTGAT